>JBGTCJ010000540.1:0-3479 GCA_041748895.1 Pirellulaceae bacterium | reverse complement strand
AGCTCAGCGGTCGGCCCGAAACCAAGCACGGGAGGCAGGATCACCAGCTCGCCTCCGAACCCGGGTACCAAGGGAGACGCGGTCAAGGCCGCATTGAGCCGGTCGTCGGAGCTTCCTCGTGACGATCGGTCACCTCCGGAGTCACCCGAGCCCCCAGGCCCTCCCGAATCGCGCGAGGATGACCGCATTCGGTCGAAGGCTTCTCGAAACTTGCTTAGCGGTATCGGTCTGTCGGTGCGGATACTCGGGTCCTCCCGCTGCAATCGTGACAAAAGGAACTGCGCAGGCCCTTCCATCTCATCGGGATCGAGCATCCCATTGCGGTTGCGATCCAATCGTTCGATGAAGCTGCTCGGGTCGAATCCACCAGGAGGGCCGCCGCCTCCTGGAGGGCCGCCGCCGGGAAAACCACCGCCGGGAAAACCGCCGCCGGGAGGACGCCCGCCAAAACTACCCCGGTCTCCACCGGGAGGTCCACCACCCATGAATCCACCTCCCGGAGGTCCGCCACCCCAACTGCCTCGTCCGCGGTCACCACCGGAGTCGCGATCGCTACCCCCGCGGTCACTCCCACGATCTCCACCACGGTCACTCCCGCGATCCCGGTCACTCCCGCGATCCCCACCGCGTTCCCACGGGGGCTGAGCGATCGCTGGAGCCGAAGCGGCAAGAGTCGCTGCGAAGATGGCAGCAAAAGCGAATTGTCGGTATTTCATTTTCGATGGCCCCATCGGAAAGCGAATGAACGATTGACGCACCCGCGATCCAGTCGATCGACCCACGCGGAGCTCAACTTCAAGCCCTACCTGCGTCTCCCTCGACGGCGAACCCGCCCATCTATCAACCCGAAATGCCGGCAAAGGTTCCGTCGCTCATCCCCCAACGACTTCACGGACAAAGACGGGTAGTGGATCTCGTTTCCCCGCCGGGACACAGCGAAAGAACTCTGCCACGTAGCGCACGGGTTGACGTTTTTCGGGCACCTTGAAGCGATCGCCTTTCTGCAGCACCGGTCTGTACTCGTCCATCCTACCAAACTGGCGAGTCCCCGCGGCCTGGCAGGGGATCCAGTAGCCCACGCCTTCGCCATCTTCGAGATAAAACTCAGGGTAGCAGTGGTCGGGAATCCAAACCATTCGCGCGGGGATTCGATTAGCGCGACAGATCGCGACGAACAGGCTGGTCATCTCTTCGCAGTCACCCTTGCCGTCGCGGAGCGCTTGGGAGGCGGTTTTGATGTCACCTTCGACGTACTCAACTTTCTCCCTCACCCAGTCGTAGATCGCCTCGACGTGGCTCCACGCATCGGTATGCCCGGACTGGGTAACGCGATCGGCGATCTCGCGGGCCGCGTTTCGGATCCGTACATCGCTGGCATCAATGTAAGGACTGTTGCCCAGCGCGAGCTTCAACTCCTGAGTCGCCTTTTTGGGGATCCCAAGATCATCGGTGATCTCGGGTGGCAGGATCCGCGACCGAGTCACTTCGACCTCGAAAAGGACTTCGGCCTTGCTTCCCGCAGTGACACGGGGAATCGTGAGCACGATTTGGCGTGCCCCTCCCGCCAGATCACGCACGTCCCAACGGTCGACCCGCTGGTCAATGTCCTGGCGGACCACTCGTACGGTCTGCTCCGGCCAGTTCATCGGTAGCGGAAACGTGGCCAAAATATCGTTGCAGGTGACTCCATTGGAATCGAGCTTGAGGCCGATCCGCCAGAGCTGCGTTCTGGGACTATCGTAAATCATCCTCGACGAGGCCGAGGGATGTTCGACGGCGTCGCTGACCGCGGTTCGGGCCTGGCCCCTTGCGGGCGCGGTGAGCCCCAAACCGAGCCCAAACAAGATGGACGCCGTCATTAGGGCGTGAGGCCAATCGCTTACCGCTCGTCGATTCATGCCACCCATTCTCAGCGATCCATGGTCAATAAACCCGCGGGCGAAACTCGCCGTCGCCCTCCGCGATTCTAGTCGCTCAGCGGGCTTGATCGAGATTTTCGCCGACTATCGGTTACCGCCTACCGGCTCGGAGGTAGTGAAGGGATCGCATTGCCGCCGTTGACGCCCCCACGCGAATCGAAGTTGTCGGGCAACATCGTCCCGCTTGGATAGCTCGATCCCGGAACCATCGTGCCCATTGTCGGGTAACCGTTATAGGTGTCGCCAATGACGTCCGAACCGACAACGTAGCCTCCGGGGTGATAAGGATCCTGGACGAACCCGGCGTACGGGTCGATTCCCGATGGCATGAACGATTGCGTCGGACTAGCACAACCACACCCGGGCGTGCCGTTGCAGAAGCCTCGACCGGAGAAAAGCCCACACCCGCCGCGCAAGTGCGCGAGGGGACCATTGATCGTGCGAGGTTCAAATCCGCAACCGGGCTCGAATCCGCATCCGAGCTCTTGGCCGCAAACCGGTTCATAACCACAACCGGGCTCGAACCGGGCCGGGCCTCCGTGCAGGGGGCCAGCAGTCGGGCACGTCGCGCAGGCGGCACCGCGACCGAATAAAAAGTTTTTCATCCCCGAGCATCCACTTGATGAGGTGAGCAGCGATACAGCCGCCACGATCATGGCAAGACGATTGTTCATTTCATTTCCCTTCACGTGCAAAGCGAGCGTCATCGTTTGGCCCGGACGCCGAGCCGCACAAATCTAGGACGCTCCAACAAGCAAGCAAGCAAATGGGGAGGTTTTTGTGCAACAATTTGTTGGTTTCCTGCATCATCTGACCACTTGACTAGAGCATCATGGCTTTCCTCCTCAGATCCATCGCTGCGATCGTGCTGATTGCGATCTTCGGCAGCACTGGCGCCGCCGAATCGATCGCGTCCAACCACGACGTCCTGCCATCCGCGCCCGCCGAGATGCCGCAGCTGAGCGATCCTTCGCCGATGGCCGACGAGGCGGGCGAAACGTGGAGTGTTTGCGGTCCGATGCGTTGTTGCGATGGCTCGCGTCTGGATCGCCTGTGGGTCGTTAGCACCCGGCGATTGACGAGCGACGCTTGTCGCGCGAATTTGGTTCGGCCATCCTTTGACGTTCTGCGGACCGACGGCTGCCAGCGGCCGATGCCCGCTTCGCTCCATCAATTGTTGGACGCGAGGTCCGAGGGGCGCGCGACGCTGATCCAAATCCACGGCAATCGGATGGATCCTGGTTCGGCGATTGAGCGGGGCCATTTCATCTACCGCAACCTCTCGGTTCACCTAGGGCCCATGCCGCTGGATTATGTGATCTTCAGTTGGCCCAGTGAGCGGGTCGGCCTGTGGGTGCACGACGGGCGGGAGAAGGCCGAGAGGACCGACGCCGAGGGGCTTTACCTGGCGTGGTTGGTTCGAGAATTGATGGCGACGCCCGCGCCGATCGCCGTGATCGGATTCAGTTTTGGCGGTCGGATTGCCACCGGCGCGATGCATTCGTTGGCTGGCGGGGCCTTGGGCGGGCGAGCCCTTCCCGGACCGCCGATTGTCGGCGC
>JBGTCJ010000539.1:0-19930 GCA_041748895.1 Pirellulaceae bacterium | reverse complement strand
GATCGTGAGGCCGTATTCATCGCCGAACGCATGCGTCTGGTAGTCACTCGCCGTCCGCATTTTGACGTCCTCGGCGCCACAGAAACGGGCTTGGGCGAAGGGGAGGTCTCGGCTGATCGTGACGGCGTGGACCTGATCACCGAGCGCGGATAGCTCTTGATTGAATCGCTTGGTCTGTGTCGCGCAGGTTGGGGTGTCGAGACTCGGCACAATGCTGAGAATAGTCGGTTTGCCCTTCAAATCTTCAAGCGTCAACGCCTTCAACCCCGCATCGGCGTAGTGTAGCGTGAACGGGGGTACTGGCTTTCCGACAGGCAACGCCGCTCCCGCAAGCGTCATCGGATTGCCCTTGAACGTGATCACTCCGGTCTGACTCATGGTTGTTCTCCGCGCGAGAAGTGGTTGGCGTTTGGTTGGGAACCGGTTCGGTCACTCCGCCGAACCCAAGGCCAGAGTATCGACGTCAACTGATGAATCGAAAATGGGGTAGCGGGATGATTCTGCGGGGGCTGAGTATCGAGGTCGAGGGTCGGTGCCTGTTGCGTGACGTCACTCGTGAGGTTTCGCGCGGCAAAATCACCGTCATCGTCGGCGGAAGCGGCGCGGGAAAATCGGTCCTGCTGCGGATCTTGGCCGGTTTGACGCCGCGTGAGGGAGGCGCGATCCGGTGGAGCGGCGAAGTTCACGCGGGCCCAACGAGCTCAGGGCTTTCGAGCAGCCCAGAACCATCGAGCAACGCAGCGCCTTCGAGCGGCCCAGCGCCTTCGAGCAGCCCAGAGGCTTCGACTTCCAGTCGCACAGCACCAAACCGCTCGATCGAAGATAATTCCACGGCCAGGGCCAAGCGCAACGATGCCCAACCGTCGCTGGCCATCGTCTTTCAGAACTTTGCGCTGTTTGACCAGTGGTCACCGCTGAACAACGTCCGCTTCGCCATCGACCACCGCGCCGGCGATCGCATCGAGCGAGAATCCAGGCAATCGGCCGCGCGGTGGCTCGAAGAGCTGGCTGTTCCGGCGAGCGTGCCTGTGGCACTGCTCAGCGGCGGACAGAAGCAGCGACTGGCGATTGCCCGCGCGCTCGCGTTTGAGCCCGAGGTCGTACTCTACGATGAACCGACGAGCGGATTGGACGCGGCGAGCGGTCGCCAAGTCGCCCAATTGATAGGGCGAATGCGATCCGACCACGACCAAACGAGCTTGATCGTCACCCATGACTACGCGACGTTGATTCCGATTGCCGATGAGGTCTGGCTTCTCGACTGGCAGTCCAAGGACCTGGTACCAATCACCCGCGATGAGTGGTCGGAAATTCCCGGCCGCATGCTCGCCGTCCCCGGGGAGGATCTGACGAGGCCCGTCACGAGTGAGGAAACGATGCTGGAAAGAGTGTCTCGCAGCTTCGTGACGCTTGTTGACGACGGTTTGGTGACCACCGGGCGGGCGGTCCTGGCGGCTGTCAAGCTTCCGGGGGAGATGGCCAACGCATCGGTCCGCGCCGTGACGGGCGATGGGTTGCGGTGGGTCGTGAGGATGATCGGACATTACTTGCAATTGGTTGCCGGCCCCTCCGCCTGGCTGTACCTCGCTCTGGCCGGATCGATCGTCGGTTTCACGACCACCTACTTCACTTTTCGATTTCTCCCGTTTGGTCTCTATTCCAAACCGCTGCTGATTGAAGACCTGCTAGCCTCGATTGGGTTTGCGCTTTACCGTGTGTTGGTTCCGGTGCTGGCAACGATTTTGATCGCGGCTCGGTGCGGTGCCGCGGTGGCTGCGGATGTCGGCGTGCGGAGGCACGGTTCACAGATCGATGCGCTGGAAACTTTTCGCGTTCACCCTCAGACGCTGCTGATGTTGCCGATCGTGATCAGTTTCTTGCTGGGCACACCCGTCTTGGAAGCGATCGCTTTTGCGGTCGCCAAGTGGATCAGCTTGCTGTGTTTCGTCAGCACCCACCCAAGCATCGGCCCTGATTTCTGGGATCAACATTTTCATCGCAATCTCCAGTCCGAATCCGGCGGAGTGATGTCGATCGGTTGGCGATGGGTTGGGTTCAAGACAACCCTCTGCGGCCTCGGTACAGCCGTCATCGCGTATCACCAGGGTAATCGGCCGAAGCAATCCGCCCGGGACGTCAGCGAGGCGATCACTCGGACAGTATTATGGACGACCCTATTCGTTTTGGTGGTTCATTTTGGCGTGGCACTCGCCGAGTTCTGAACCCCAAGCAAAGACCTGCCCCGAATGATAATTGGATCAAATGGCAATGGATAAGAAGGCCAAAAAAAGGCACGAAGTGATTAAGAAGAAATTGGAGCAGCTGCGTCAGCGATTGGCCGGCGCGAAAGCTCAAACCGACGACCCGCAAGACGTGATCGATTTGCAGAATGAGATCCAGAAACTCGAGGCCGAAGCGGCGGGCCTAAAAGATTGACCCGAATTAGGCTCTGACTGAAAAGGGGTCTGACCCTTTGGAGAACACACGAAATACTTAGAAAAACGGCGTGTTCGGAGAGGGTCAGACCCCTTTTCAGACAGAGCTTAGGGCTTGCTGGGACCGAGCAGCGCGACTCGACAAAGATCCTTATCCGCGGTGATGTACAGCGACTTTCCATCGGGCCCAAACGTGCAGTTGCTGGCGCGCCCTCCGGTGATCAACCGACCCAGCAGCTTGCCCTCAGGCGTGAGCACATAGATACCGCCGGGACCGCTTCCGAAGATCGTCCCCCCGGAACTGACGGCCAAACCGTCGGGCAATCCGGGGAATTCGCTGATGTGCTTCTTGGCGTCGTAGATCACTCGGCCCTCCCCGAGCGATTTGTCTTCCTGAATCGGAAATGCCATCCAAATTGGACGCTCGGGGTCGCTCTGCGCGACATACAGGGTCTTCTCGTCCGGCGACAGGCCGATGCCATTGGGACGCGCCAATTGCTTGGTCAACAAGGTCAGCGATCCGTTGGGATCGAGCCGAAAGACACCGCAGAAATCGAGTTCGCGTCGCGGATCGTCCGCTCGCTGGGGAAGACCGTAGGGCGGATCGGTGAAGTAGATCGCTCCGGCCGAGTCGAGGCAAAGGTCATTGGGGCTGTTGAGACGTTTCCCCTCGAAGCGATCGGCGAGCGTTAACTTGCCGCCGCCCGACGTGAGCAGAGACACCCTCCGATCCCCATGCTCGCAAGCAAGCAATCGCCCCTGAGCGTCGAGCGCCAAACCGTTGCTACCGGGTTCGAGCCCGTAGTACGTGACGCCCGTGTAACCACTGGGGGTCATGAAGAGTTCGATACCACGCGAGGGCGACCAACGAAAAATACTGTTCCGCGGGATATCCGAGAACAGCAGGTGGCCACCGTGATCATCACCAACCCAAACCGGACCCTCGGTCCAGGTGAAGCCCGACGCGAGCCTCTCAATTGATGTCCCCGGGGCAACCATCGAATCGAATTCCGGATCGAGCCGTTCGATCCGACCGATCGTTTCCGCGGGCATGGGTAGACAACATCCGATCAGCAAGAGAAGGGAGAGTGTGGATCGCATGGCAGGAGGGTCAGCAGGTCAGTGGCGAGAACGGCGGGACGAGCGATCACCTGAGTTTAATCGCATCGATCGCTCGTAGGAAGAAGCGCCACGGATCACTTCAAGATCATGTCATCCACTGTCTTTCCACCGGGAATCATGGGCAACACATGCTCCTGGTAGGGGACTTCGACGTCGAGGACGAACGGTCCCTTGTACTGGATCATCTCGCGAAGTGCCGCCTTCAGATCGGCTTTGCGACGGACCGTCGCGGCGCCGCATCCATACCCTTTGGCGATCGCCACGAAATCGGGGTACCGCTGTTGTGCGTACGCAAACCACTCGGCGCTGCTTTGGCCGCTCGCTTCCTCGTGGTCGATCGGCCCGAGGTAGGTGTGCGCGCGATTTCGATCCATGAATCGATCCTCCCATTGCACAACCATCCCGAGGTGTTGGTTGTTGAGCAGCAACACCTTCACGGGAAGGTTCTCGCAGCGGCACGTCGCGAGTTCCTGGATGTTCATCTGAAAGCTGCCGTCGCCGTCAATGTCGATGACCAACGCGTCGGGGTGCGCCGCTTGGACGCCCATCGCCGAAGGGAGCCCGAAGCCCATCGTCCCCAACCCGCTGCTGCTGTGCCAAGTGCGAGGTCGGCTGAACTTGAAAAACTGCGCCGCCCACATCTGGTGCTGCCCGACGCCGACGGTCACGTAGGTGTTCATCTCAGCGGTCATCTCGCTGAGTGTCCGGATCGCGTGCTGCTGCAGAATCCCCTCGAAGGAATCGTCGTAGGCGAAGGGATACTTGGACTTCAATTCGACGCAGTGCTTGACCCACGCCGAGATATCCTCGGGGGGCTGAACGATTCGATTGAGCTCGCCAAGGGCTTGCTTGACATCGCCGCAGACAGGTATGTGAGCGGTTTTGTTTTTGTTGAGCTCCGACGCGTCGATATCGATGTGAATGATCTTCGCTCCCTTGGCGAACGACTCGACATGCCCGGTCACACGATCGTCAAACCGCACGCCCAAAGCGATCAAAAGGTCGCAATCGCGGACCGCGTAATTGGCGTAGGCCGATCCGTGCATCCCGAGCATATCGAGCGACAACGGGTCGGCTGCATCGACCAAACCGAGCCCCATCACGGTCGTCGTGCAAGGGATACCGGTTTTCCTCAAAAACTCACGAAGCTCCGGCGCGGCATCCGAATTCATCACCCCGCCACCCGCGTAGACAATGGGTCGCTTGGCGCGATGGATCGCGGCGGCGATCTGACGCAGCTTTTCCTCAGCGACCGCCGGCAAGAACGGCTTGTATCCGGGGAGATTCATCGGCACGTCCCAATCGACTTCGATCTTGTCGAGCTGGACGTCCTTCGGTAGGTCGATGATCACTGGGCCCGGTCGCCCGGTCGTCGCGATGTGAAACGCTTCTTTGACGACCCTCGCCAAGTCGGCAATGTCGGTCACGAGGTAGTGGTGCTTGGTGATGCCTCGACAAACTTCGACAATCGGCGTCTCTTGGAACGCGTCGGTTCCAATCACATAGGTCGGGACCTGGCCGGTGATGCAAACCAGCGGGATGCTGTCGAGTTTGGCATCCGCAATGGCGGTTACCAAGTTTGTGGCGCCCGGGCCGCTGGTCGCCATGGCCACGCCAACGCGTCCCGTGCTGCGAGCATAACCCTGTGCGGCGAAAGCGCCACCCTGCTCGTGACGTGGGAGGATCGTACGAATCTTGTCGCTGTAGCGAGTGAGGGCCTGATGGAGCGGCATCGAACAACCGCCCGGATAGGCGAAAATCACCTCGACGCCATGATCGACCAGCGATTTGACGAGGATATCGGCCCCGCTCATTAACTCGGACTTGCGAGGGTGGACGTCAGCGGCGCCCGGCACGGCGGCTCCAGCGGCGGATGGCACGATACTCATCTTGTCATTTTTCAGGTGAAAGGGTCATTCTCGCGGGCGCTGGCCCGAAAACTGGCGTTTACGCAGCACCGCAAAACACCGAATCTAAAAGCGGTAGCCTGGTTAGGCAATGGACAAAACGCATCCCGGAGCGGTTCGCGGCGAGTTTCCTCGCGGCGGGACGGGTCAAACCGATACGCAACGCCCCCCAACTGGATCCCAAGCACCCATGGAACTCCGCCGATCGGCCGAGCAGATTCCGTTGATCTCCATCCTCACGTGGAGCGTTCTCTCGAGGAGGGTCTTCCGCTGGACCGCACTGGGGTGTTGCGCGGCACTTGCCTTCTGCACCGACCTTCGCGGCCAGTCAACCTCCGCCGAGATGCCGCTCCGCTCGATCTGCTTCTTCGACCCGGATCGTGGTTGGGCCGTCGGTGATGGAGGCACCCTTCTCGCCACGCAGGACGCCGGCATTCGCTGGACTCAGCAAACCTGCGGCACGAACGCCTCGCTGCGCGACATTCGAATGCTCGACCTGCAGCGAGGCATCGTGGTCGGACAGTGGCATGAGCCACACACAAGACTCGGCCGCGGGGTCATCCTGGTCACCGACGACGGTGGCCAGAATTGGCGAACGATCGAAGGTGACTTTTCCCCGCTACGGACGCTTTTGGCCGATTCGGACGGGCGATGCATCGCGGCAGGCGATTGGTCTCCAGTCTATCTGTCGTCGGTTTTGTGGAGTGCCAACGGCGGCCGCACTTGGCAAGGCGTCGAAGGGTGCCCCGCTGGCGGCGTCGTCTCCGTGGCCGGAAGCCTCGACGATTTTCTGGCCCTCTCCGACCGCGGAGAGGTCGCGAGAATCCGGCTCGATCGTCGCGGCCGACCGCTTGTCGAAACCGTCATGCCGCCAGGCTCGGGATGGACCCTGCTCGCCGGCGATGGCGAAACGCGTTTCCTGGAGGGCTCGCGAGGCGGACTTCAGTCGTCCGATGGTGGTGCCAGTTGGAGACTCGCGTCGCGGTCTGGCGAAAACGACTCGCCCCTTGCCAACCACTCCGCGATCACCGTACTTGGCTCGACCGCATGGGCGGCGAGAAACGCGAGTGCGTTGATCGATCGTTTAGGCGGTCTGGATGCAGCCCACGGCGACAAATCCTCGATGCCGATGTCCGCGTCCGTCATGACCGGAAAGGGCGAGTCCTGTGCGACTGCGATCCACGACCTTTTTTTTCTCGACGACGATCGAGGTTGGGCTGTGGGAGACTGGGGCACCATTCTGGCGTCGCGCGATGGTGGGCAGAGTTGGAGAACGGTTCGTGGCGGACATCAAAAACCTGCGATCCTGGCGATCGCCTGCGATGGACGTTCGCTCCCCTGGTCGCTGCTGGCAATCGAAGCCCTGCAACAATCTCGACGGGTCGGCGTCGTGGTCTCACCGGGGACCCAAACGTCTCAGGCGGATCGTGCCAAGCCAGAAACGTCGCTTTGGCTCGCCGACCAGGACGTCTTGCAACAGGCGGTCACGCTGCTGGAAGGAATCTCGCTGAGCCCGCGAGAAATCGGCGCCGAGGCGATCGAGGCGATCGTGCTCGCCAACGGTCCGGCGGTCTTGGTGCTCGACCATCGGCTCTCCGACGACGAGAAACGCCTCTGGAGCCTTGCTGCCGTGCAGTCGGGCGTTCGCCGCGTGATAGAAGCCGGAAAACCGGGAGGGCAGACGATCCACAGTGGTTCGGCTCTACCGGCCGTCGGTCTCTTGGCCGGTGACCTCTGGAGCGATGCGCTGGCACTCATCGCGCCCGGGCACATATCGCCGGACCGAGTCGAACTCCTCACGAGGCTCGACAGCGTCGCGGATATCGCGCCCACCGAAGGGATTGCCACCTGCGCTTCGGGGGATTCGCGTTTCGTCCGCGCCGCACCGCCTCAGCCCAGCCGCCGGCAACTGCAGATTCTTCAGGCGCGCGCGGGCGAACCGGCATGGGCCGAAGCCATCGTCGCTTCGGGCCGTTCTCGCGACGATTTCGTCAGTCAGGTCAACGCCATGCTCGATCGGGCGGGAGAAACCGAAGGCCAACGTCTGCTGATGAGGCTGCTGGTGAAATGCCGTTCCAACGCGGCGGTTGAACCGTACCGGACGACTCTTCGGCTGGCCGCGGATCGCTGGCCCGATCATCCGCTGGGGCGGATGGCCGATCTCAAGTGGCGATCGATCGCTCAAAGCATCGAATGGGACTCCCTCGAGGGTCCCTCCCAGCCATGGGCCACTCGAACGGCTTGGTCCGATGAACTGTCGTCCGTCAACAGCGATCACCGCGGCGTGATGCCGGTGCGGCATGTTGACCAAGTGCTTCTGTCGCCCTTTCAAGAATCGACACCGGCCGGCGTCCCACCTGCCGGCAAACCAGATGCTTACAGCGGTTTCAGCTCCACCGGATTCGCGGTGTCCGGCGCCAACACAGTGGCTGGAAACCAGATCGCACAAGCCGGCGGAGCCGCCCCCATCCAAGGACTCGGGCCTTCGACCGGCCAGCCGATTGGCCGTCAATCGCTTGGGCCGGGGGTCGCACACGCGAACGCCGAATCGCCGCAACACCAGCGCCCGCCCACTGTCCCGCGCCTGGATTTATTGTGGCAGGTCCAAGGCCCCGTGTTGACGTTGAAAGCAGCCGAAGAATCGCGATCCGCCGCGACCGCCACCGGGCAGCGAGTCGATCCAGGCCCCGAAAGCCGTGTCCGCCCAGGTCTGGAGAGCGTTGGCCCCGAAAACGTCGTCATTTCTCACCGTGCCCACCCTCAACCTTTCCTCGATGGGAAGTGCGATGAGGCTTGGTGGCCCGAACCACACTGGGTCGTCACTCGAGCCGGTAGGGCATCGATCCGATTGGCCCACGACGAGGTCTACCACTACTTTGCCATCGAGATCCCGAATCACCCTCGGGCCCCAAGCGGTGGAAACCCCGCGTCGCCGTCGGCAGCTTCTCGGGCGCCGCGGCAACGTGATTACCCGCTGGACGAAACCGATCGGTGGGTCCTGCGGCTCGACGTTGACGGCGACCTCATGACCTGCTTCGAACTCGAATTTGACCGCGAGGGGAACACCCGAGATAGCTGTGATGGCTTTCCGCAGTGGGATCCGAGGTGGTTCATTGCCGTCCATCAAGAACCCTCGGTCCATCGCGTCGAACTCGCCATTCAGAAAGCAAGCTTGCTATTGGATCGAGTGGCAACCCTCGAGGCGGAAGGGGCAGGTAACGCTGGAAAGTTGAAACTCAGCCACGTCATGCTGGAACATCGTCTCCCTGGGGAGTCGGGACCGGCGATCACGATGCCCAACCCCGCGCAGTGGTGTCGCATCCTCGACCGGCCCTGAACCGAAGCTCAGCGACACCCTCTGCAGTGCCCGCGTAGCAGAATCTCGGTGACCTCGCCGACGGCTTCACTGACTCGACGACTGTCCGCGGTCAATTGAACACTCCCCAAACACGTCACGGCGCCACAATCGACGCAGAGGAAATGGGGGTGACGCGGTTCACCGGCATGCGTCGGATCGATCGGCTCGAAACGCCAAACGTGATCTCCGAGCTCGGTCCGACGCAACAGCCCGACGTCGGTCAAATCGTTGAGGTTTCGAAAAGCGGTTGCCTTATCGAACCCGAGCACCGAAAGACGCTCTGCCAACTCCGCGTGGGTGATCGGCGACGAAGCCGCCCGCAGCTCGAGCAACGTCGCAATCCGTGCGGGCGTTGCACGAAAACCGGCGGCACGAATATCCTCGCGTGCCTTCGCAAGGTCCGCTGGGGCGGCTGGGGCGGCTGGTTGAGTGGCTGCCATCAAAAGCGATCTCTCGCGGGTGTCTGAAGGGAAACGTGGCTGTCGCCAGGTAAGCGGACTTTCAACTTCAAACCACTTCGAGGGGTCCGTGGTCGTCGCAGTGGTCACCGTGAGGGTGATGCAGGTGACCGTCGACAAGATAATCGACGTGATCGCCGTGGGGTACCGGTTCGTGTCCACATCCGGGGCCGTGAACATGGTCGACTCGGTGGCCCCCACAAGCATGCGCTGGCGTGCATCCCGAGGGATTGGACTCACTAACGGCGATCGCGTGCTCCTCGACCTGCCCATCGGACAAGACGTGATGGAGGTGGCCGTCGTGCAAGTAGTCGACGTGACCCTCGTGTCGAACACCGGTGTGCTCGCAGTCGGGACCGTGTTGGTGGTCATGATGATCGTGTAGATGGGCCATGATGAGGCTCCTGATTGAGAAAGGGAAACGGACGGACTCACGAGAACGAAGGCTAACGATCGGCGATCGCGCGATGGTCGACGGGTTCGAGAGCGTGCAATAACCCGTTGGTCACCAACCGCGCGATGTGCTGGTCGGCCAAGGCGTAATAAATGTGTTTGCCGCTTCGGCGCGACTGAACGATCCGCTCACTCTTGAGTAACCTCAGTCGCTGGGAAATGGCTGACATGTTGTCCTCAAGCGCCTCGCTTATTTCCGACACGCAGCGCTCCGAGGCTTCGAGCATCACAAGGATCCTCAGCCTCTGAGGATCACCGAGCGCGCGAAAGATGGCCGCGGCTCGCTCACACGCCTGGTCATCGATCGCAACGGCTCCGCCGCGATGCTCTTGAGCGTCGCAGACGTGGCGAGAACGGCTGGATGATCCCGGAGTCGGCATGAAGGCTGAGTGTCGCAGGAGAAAGAGAAAGGCAAATCGATGAACTGTCTTTGAATCGAACACTTGATCAATCGTTGAAATGTACGTCCGATTGGATGGGGCGTCAAGAGAAGGCGGTGAAAAGTTCGCAGGTTTTGGGCCGGGCGAACCTTGCCCGCTGAACCAGATAGGTCCAGGAACGCACCGCATGGGGGCATGGCACATGCAATAGCGCTGCATTAGCATGCGGGCGATGACCCCGCCGGCCAGCGTCGGCCGCCGCCCGCGAACCGGGCGATGCCTCTCGTTGCCGAGGCCCAGCGCGGTTACAACGTTGCGTCTTGACGGCCTCGTCACATCTCCCCGATTTCGACCCCGCAACTTTCGCGTCGTTCATGGCCACTGGCTCGCTTCTGATTGGATACTGCCTGCTCGTCGCCCTGGCATCCTTTTCAGGTGGCTGGCTCCCGTTGCTGATCCGCATGACCCACCTGCGGACTCAACTGCTGATGAGTTTCGTGGCCGGACTGATGCTCGGGATCGCGATGCTGCACCTTCTGCCCCACGCCGTCGAGACCATCGGATCGGCTGGCCGCTGCGGCGCCGCCACACTTGCGGGTGTGATCGGTATGTTCCTGCTGATGCGCGCCTTCCATCCTCATTCCCATGACCACGGACGTGCCGGGGCCACGAACGATGCGGCGGTTCCCCAATCGTTGGCCCCTGGCCTCGGGTGGCTCGGCATGCTGTTTGGGCTTGGCCTGCACACCGTCATGGACGGGGTTGCGCTGGCATCGAGCGTAGTGGTCGACGCCTCACACGGGGCCTGGCTCGGGCTGGCGGGGCTGGGCACCTTTCTGGCCGTCGCGCTCCACAAACCACTCGACGCGTTTTCGATCGCTTCGGTCATGCGCCGCGAGGGTTGGACGTCCAGACAAAGCACGCTCGTGAATCTGGTGTTCTGCGCCGCCTGCCCACTGGGTGCCGCGTTGTTCTGGATTGGGGCGACGCAGCTCGGGATCGAGTGGCTGGTCGGTTACGGACTGGCGATTTCGGCGGGGTTCTTCATTTGCATCGCGTTGTCCGACCTCTTGCCCGAGGTGCATTTTCATGACCACGACCGCGGCAAATTGACCGCGGCCTTGCTGATGGGGATTGCGCTAGCGGTCGCGATCGAGAACCTCCCAGGACATCATCACGGACCGGCCATGACGCCGACGACCGGTCAGAGTGACCACAGCGGGCACGATCACAGCGGTCACGACCACGGGCACAGCGGTCACGATCACAGCGGGCACGACCATCCTCGACGAAACCCGTTTAGCGATCTGCGACCTGGGAGCAGCGACTAGCGATGGTTGGCGATCGCCTCCGCGACAGCTTCGCCCATTTTGGCGGGGCTGGGTGCGACGACGATCCCCGCGGCCTCGAGCGCCGCGACCTTCTCCGTGGCTGTCCCCTTGCCACCGCTGATGATCGCTCCGGCATGGCCCATCCTTTTTCCCGGCGGAGCGGTTCGCCCCGCGATGAACGCCGCGACGGGCTTGGTCACGTGGTCCTTGACGAACGCGGCAGCTTCTTCTTCGGCCGATCCGCCGATCTCACCGATCATCAGAATCGCTTCGGTCTGGTCGTCTTCTTGAAATCGCGCCAACAAATCGATGAACGACGTGCCCACGATCGGATCGCCGCCCAAGCCGACGCAGGTGCTCTGACCGAGCCCGAGGTTACTGGTTTGCCAAACGGCTTCGTACGTCAGCGTCCCGCTGCGGCTCATAATCGCCACCTTGCCGGGCTGATGGATGTAACCGGGCATGATCCCGATTTTGCATTCTCCGGGGGTGATGATGCCGGGGCAGTTGGGACCGATCAAAACCGACTGGCTCGCCTTGACCGTGCGAAAAACGCGGACCATGTCGATCACGGGGACACCCTCGGTGATCGCACAGATGACTCGGATTCCCGCGTCGATCGCTTCGAGGATCGCGTCGGCCGTGACCGGCGCGGGGACAAAGATCATTGTCGCATGGGCGCCGGTTGCGTGGACAGCCTCTTCGACCGTGTCGAAGACCGGAAGCCCGTCGAACGACTGACCGCCTTTACCGGGAGTCACCCCGCCGACCATTTGAGTGCCATAATCTCGGCAACCCCGGGTGTGAAACGCACCGGCATTTCCGGTGATCCCTTGACAGATAACTTTCGTGTTGCGGTCAACGAGGATGGACATGCTCAACCGATCGGAATGGAAGGTGGTCGGAAAGGGTAGGGGGTGAAGCGGCGGATCACTTCGCAGCGGCGACGATCTTCTCGGCCGCATCGGTTAGGTCCGTCGCCGTGATCACCGCGACATCGCTCTCTTCGAGCAGTTTGCGACCTTGCTCGACCTCGGTGCCTTCGAGCCGAACGACCAACGGGACGTTGAACCCGACTTCCTTGCTCGCGTCGATAATCGCCGTCGCGATCGTCGTGCACCGAGCAATGCCACCAAAAATGTTGACCAACACGCCCTTGCAATTCGGATCCGAAAGCAGAATGCGGAAGGCCTCGGTCACCTGTTGGGTATTGGCACCACCGCCGACGTCGAGAAAGTTGGCGGGTTGACCACCGTGGTACTTGATGATGTCCATGGTCGACATGGCGAGTCCCGCACCGTTGACGAGGCAACCGATGTTGCCTTCGAGCTTGACATAGCTGAGTCCCGAATCCGCGGCCCGCACTTCCGTAGGCTCCTCTTCGGCCAGATCACGCAGTTCCTTCAGATCGGCGTGGCGAAACATCGCGTTGTCGTCGAAGGTGATTTTGGCATCCAGGGCAATCATTTCGCCCTGTTGGGTGATCACCAAGGGATTGATCTCGGCGAGCGAGCAGTCGTAGTCCACGAAGAAGCGGCAAACCGACTTCATGAATCCGTCGGCCGCGCGAGCCGCTTTGCCCTCAATGCCTAGTTTCTTGCAGAGCTTTCGCACTTGAAAGCTTTCCAACCCCACGGCCGGATCGAAGTGCTCTTTGAGGATCAAGTCGGGCGTTTCTTCGGCGACCTTCTCGATCTCAACACCCCCTTCGCTACTGACCATCAATACCGGCATCGAAGCGGCTCGATCGATGACAATTCCGAGGTACAGCTCCCGAGCGATTCGGCACCCTTCCTCGATGAAGATTTGATTGACCTGCTGGCCGTCGGGACCCGTCTGAATCGTGGCCAATCTTTGTCCGAGCAAGCCCACCGCGGCTTGCTTGGCCTCCTCGGCCGAGCGAACGAGCACGACTCCCTTTTGCGACGGGTTGCCGATGATCGAACCCTTGCCACGGCCTCCGGCATGGATCTGAGCCTTGACCACCGCCAAGGGGCCTCCGAGCTGGGTAAAAGCGTCGACGGCCTCCTCGGGCGTGCGGGCCACGTGCCCCTGGAGGACCGGAACGCCCGCGGCTCGAAACAGCTGCTTACCTTGGTACTCGTGGATCTTCATTGCCGAGTTTGGCCTTGCGGGAACGCAGGTGGTGAGGGACATCCGTCGTTGTGAGCCGCGGATTATAGAAGTGACCCAAAGGGATCGGAAGGTGACGCAGCGAGAGATGCCACCCTTGTGAGCGCTTCGGTTGAAAATTAAGATGCCCCGCTCAAAAACGAGCGGATCCGATCTCGGATTTCCGCGATCGCCGAAATCCCGATGGCTGTGATGCCAGTCGCCATCGTGGAGATGCCAGTGGCGATTGCTGAGTAACCCGTGACAAATCTCGAGCGAACCTTCTGAGAGAGAATCCGGTCCCGCCAGAGGGACTCAATAGTCATTAGTTGTTTTGCGCCGCCTCGTTCACGTTGTTGTTGTTATGGTCCAGCCTCCCATGCGTCACGTTCTCTCCGCCCTCGTGCAAAACGTCCCAGGGGTGCTAGCCCATATCTCCGGGATGTTGGCCAGCCGGGGATACAACATCGATTCGTTGGCCGTGGGTGAGACCGAGGATCCCCACCTGTCACGGATGACGATTGTGATCGTCGGTGATGAGCGTGTGCAGCAACAGGTCAATAAACAACTTCGCAAGATCATCACGGTGGTCGACGTTCAAGACATCAGTTCACGCGATCATGTCGAACGCGATTTGGCGTTGATCAAAGTACGCGCAGAATCGGGCGTGACGCGAAGCGAGCTTCGCGAATTGGTCGACATTTTCCGCGGCCGGATCGTCGATGTCGGGCCTGAGGAAATCATGATCGAAATCAGTGGTCGCGAAAACAAAGTCGCCGCCTTCATCGATCGGATTCGCCCCTACGGGATCACCGAGTTGGTGAGGACCGGTCGGGTGGCGATGGTCCGAAGCGCCGCCGTGGACCTGGTTGAAGATGACCAGCCACAGCCGCAGTCTGCTTGATCTCCCTTCTCAAAACTGCATCCCTTTCTACCGCACTCTCGGAGCTACGTTCATCTCATGGCCGCGACCATTTACTACGACAACGACGCTGATCTGTCTCACCTCAAGGGAAAGAAGGTCGCCATCCTCGGCTATGGATCGCAAGGCCACGCGCAGGCCCAAAACCTGAGAGACAGCGGTTGCGAGGTATTGATTGGTCAGCGGCCCGGGTCGCCCAACCACGATTTGGCCATCGAGCACGGGTTCAAGCCGATGTCGATCGCCGACGCTACCAAGGCGGCCGATGTGATCAACATCCTGTTGCCCGATGAGGTTCAGGGGGACACCTTCAAAAGCGAGATTCGCGATAACCTCAGCAAGGGCAACGTGCTGATGTGTTCACACGGTTTCAACATCCACTTCGGTCAGATCGAACCGCCGAAGGGAATCGATACTCTTCTGGTTGCTCCCAAGGGCCCCGGCCACCTGGTGCGAAGCGAGTACGAAAAAGGTGGTGGCGTCCCCTGTTTGATCGCCTTGGGTGAGGGTGCGGCCGAATCGACCAAGCAGATCGGGTTGGCCTACGCCAAAGGGATCGGTGGCACACGCGGCGGTGTGATCCAGACGACGTTTGCCGAAGAGACCGAAACCGATCTGTTCGGTGAACAGGTCGTCCTCTGCGGCGGCGTGAGTGAGTTGGTCAAGGCGGGATTCAACACGCTGGTTGAAGCCGGGTACCAACCCGAGATGGCCTATTTCGAATGCATGCACGAATTGAAGCTGATCGTCGACCTGCTTTATCAGGGCGGTCTGAGCTACATGCGATACAGCATTAGCAACACGGCCGAGTACGGTGACTACACCCGCGGTCCACGGATCATCACCGATGAAACGCGTGCCGAGATGAAGAAGATCCTCAGCGAAATCCAAAACGGCGAGTTCGCCCGCCAATGGATCCTCGAGAATCGCGCCAACGCACCGATGTTTAAGGCGACCCGTCGCCGAGAACGAAATCAACCGGTCGAACAGGTTGGCAAGAAACTGCGTCGAATGATGAGTTGGATCGCCGAGAAGGAAGTCTCTTGATTGCCGAATGATTCGCGTCGCTGAAATCGTTCGACTGCACGATCACCACGTCGCAGCGTGGCATCGCGACCCGGTTGCCATCGACGACCACGACGAGCCGCTCGTCGCGTCGATCCTCAACAACCACCGGTGGAATTTCCTGCTTTGGCACGAGGAAGATCGGGCGCGAGATCGATCGGTGAGCGACGCGGTGATTGCGGAGGTCAAGCGGAACATCGATTCGCTCAACCAGAAGCGAAATGACTCGATCGAACGGATCGACGACCATCTCGCGGGCGAGCTCGTCTCGGCCGACGTCGCTGCGGCACCCGATGCACCGATGAATACCGAAACACCCGGGGGCGCGATCGATCGCTTGTCGATCCTGGCCCTCAGGCTCTACCACTACCGCGAAGCGTTCGATCTTGCGGACGCCGACGCTGTCGACCGCGATCGAGTGTCGCGGGCCATCGACCTCTGCCAGCGGCAACGCGACAACTTGGCGGTGTCGCTCGAGCAGTTGCATGAGGATCTTTTGGCGGGTCGAAAGCGGCACCATCCCATGCGATCGTTGAAGATGTATAACGATCCGACGCTCAATCCGGTGCTGAGACGTCAGCCCGGAATGCCACCCGGGGACGGTCGACCGTGAAACGCTCCATCGCAGCCTCCTCGTTCACGATCATGCAACGCTGTGATCAGTTGGCCTTGATGACCGAGGAGCCACCGCGGTTGACCCGCCGATTCTTGTCACCGCCGATGCGAGACGTTCATGATGCCCTTCGCGGATGGATGGTCGACGCCGGGATGACCGTTCGCGTCGATGCGGCAGGAAATCTCATTGGCAGACTGGCCCCCGGCGTCACGCAAAACAGTGACGAGATAACCCTACGATCGTGCGACGGAGCCATCGGCCAAGCGTCCCTGCGTGAACCGGTGTTGTTGATCGGTTCGCATCTCGACACGGTACCAGGCGGCGGAAAATACGACGGGGTTCTCGGCGTGCTACTCGGTTTGGCGTTGGTCGAGCAATTGGCGGGCCGGCACCTGCCGATGGCGATCGACGTGATCGGGTTCAGCGAGGAGGAGGGCGTTCGATTCTCCATGCCGTACTTGGGCAGCCGCGCATTGGCCGGCAGCTTCGATTCGACCTGGTTGGCCAATCACGACTCCGAAGGCATCACGATGCGCGAATCGATCGAACGATTCGGGCTCTGTCCCGACGAGATCGCGTCGGCGGCCTACGATCCTTTGGACGTGATCGGCTTTATCGAGCCGCATTTGGAACAGGGCCCGGTGCTCGAACGCAGGGGCCTGCCGGTCGGCATTGTCAGCGCGATTGTTGGGCAGAGCCGTTTGATCGTTCGTTTCGAGGGAGAGGCGGGGCACGCGGGCACGGTGCCGATGGTGCCGCGACGTGACGCTCTGGTCGCGGCGGCCGGATTGGTCAAGAAAGTGCAGGAAGTCGGGAGGCGAGTCGACGGGTTAAGGGCAACCGTTGGCCGAATGCGGGTTCATCCCAACGCGTCCAACGTGATTCCCGGCGAAGTCGACCTATCGATCGATGTTCGCCACGAATCCGATGTCCTGCGGATAGCTGCCGTCGAGGAACTGATTCAGGCTGGCGCCGCGCTCGCGGCCGCTGAGGATGTGCGCTTCGGTGTGGTGCAGCGGACCCACACCGACTGCGTCTCGGTTTCGCCGCCGCTGGTCCAAAGGCTGACTCAAGCCGTCGTCGCCAGCGGCGTTCAACCACTACACTTGGTGAGCGGGGCGGGACATGACGCAGTCGTGATGGCGAATCGATTTCCCGTCGCGATGTTGTTCGTTCGGCACCCCGGTGGAGTGAGTCATCATCCCGACGAGCGGGTTGACCAGGCGGATGTCGCGATCGCGTTGGCAGTCTTACTGAATCTCGTCGATAGCCTTGCGGCAGAGCCAATTCTTGAGCGACAACCCGTGCAGAACCCTTCATGAATCAAGCCCCCATTCGCTCGGCGTCCCCCGACAATCCGTCGGCATCCTGCGTCTCAGGATCTTCTCCGTTTGGAAGCACTCGAAGCCGTATCGAATTTGACCACGCGATTGTTGCGCCCGACGGACACGTGCGATCACCGCTGACCCACTGGGAGTCGACGCTCGGCGTCATCTTGATCAGCCCCGCCATGGGGGCACACCCGAGGGCACCCCAGTTTGTGCAATATCTCGCCGACACGACCGATGCGAGCCGAACGCGATCGGCGGCCGCCGGAGTGCAGCGACTGATTTATGTGCTCGACGGTGAACTGCGGATCGACAGCCAGGACATCGGCCGCGACTGCTTCGCCTATTTTCCAGCGAACTCGAACCATGACATCCGCGGTGTCGGACCGGGAAGGCTGCTTGTCTTCGAGAAGCCGTATGTCCATCACCCGGGAACGGCGATGCCTTCACTGCTGATCGGCGCCGCCGGTGAGCTTCCCGCCGAACCGTTCCTAGGGAATCCACGTGCGAGGTTAACAACGCTTTTGCCGATCAATCCCTCGTTCGACATGGCGGTCAACGTGTTCACCTACGATCCGGGCGCGACGCTTCCCTTTGTCGAAACGCATGTGATGGAACATGGCCTCTACGTCCGCGATGGGCAGGGCGTCTATCGACTGGGCGAGCGCTGGTACTGTGTACAAGCGGGCGATTCCATCTGGATGGCCGCCTATTGCCCGCAGTGGTTTGTGGCGATGGGCGACCAGCCCGCGACGTACATTTATTACAAGGATATCCATCGCGACCCCCTGATACGCTGAGCCTGCCATGCCAACGCTTCCACTGGGGATCGACAGCGAGCGAGTCGTCCGTGAGCTCTGGAGCTTGGCGGAGATCAGCGACTGCCCCGATCCTCCTCCGGCGGTAACTCGAGTCGTCTTTACCGAAACCGACAGGCGAGCCCGAGCCTTGCTTGGCGGGTGGCTCCGAGACGCAGGGCTCGAGGTGCGAGTCGACCCGATTGGCAACACGTTTGCCCGCTGGGAGGGGAGCGACCCGGGGCTCGCGGCGATCCTGACGGGTTCGCATATCGACGCGATTCCCCATTCAGGCATGTACGACGGTACGGTGGGCGTGTTGGGCGGATTGGAGGCGATTCGCGCGCTCCGCCGCGCCGGGATCCGCCCCCGCCGTTCGATCGAATTGGTGGTCTTCACCTCCGAGGAACCGACGCGTTTCGCAGTCGGATGCACGGGCAGTCGCGCGCTAGCCGGATTGCTCGACCCCCTGGCGCTTCGCGGACTGCGTGACGAAGCCGGCGACGACTACGACGTCGTTCGCACCCGGGCGGGATACCAAGGTGGCCTGGAAACGATTGCCCTAGGCCCTGATCGGTACTCGGCATTCGTCGAGCTTCACATCGAGCAAGGGCCGGAACTCGAGTCGACGGGCGTGGACATCGGCGTGGTCACCGCGATCGCGGCACCGGCCACGTACGTGATCACGGTGGAGGGCGAGGGCGGCCATGCCGGGGCCGTGTTGATGCCCAAGCGGCATGATGCACTCTGTGCCGCCGCGGACATGGTCACGATGGTCGAGTCGATCGCCAAGAGCAGTCCGAGCCCCGATCTGGTGGCGACCGTCGGCCAGTTGCAGGTTCACCCCGGAGCGATCAACTCGATCCCCAACCGGGTCCGGATGACGCTCGACATTCGCGACATCGATGGGGCCATCCGTGACGCGGTGGTCACCCGTATCGAACAATCGATCGCGGAAATCTCCCGGCTCCGCGGCGTCAAGACAACGGTCGATTGCCTTCACGCCGATCCGCCGGCGACTTGCGATCCAGGAATCGTCGACGCGATCGAAGAAGCGTGTGAGGCGGCTGGCAAAAGCTCAACCCGGATGATCAGCCGAGCCTACCACGATGCACTATTCATGGCTCGATTGGCCCCCGTTTCGATGATTTTTATCCCCTGTCGCGGCGGCATCTCCCATCGCCCCGACGAGTTTTCAACTCCCGACCAGATCGCCGCAGGGATTGAGGTGTTGGCGCGGGTGTTGGCGTGCCAATCAATGGCCGACTGAGCCACGCAAGTGGGCGCATTACGCGTCATTCGACCGGCTTGCATTCCCGTTCGGACTTCATCCGGGGGCTTCGCCTATCATACCCCCCAACCGTGTGATATCGTAACCGTCCAGTAGTGAACGCCGCTCGTGCCGTGTCGGTTGGGCGGGCCACATTTTACAGAGGACAACACGTGAGAAGCGACATGATGCGGGCGATTCGACTGACGGTGGCGTGTGCGGCGGTGCTACTTTCTAATGCGGGACCGTTGCAAGCGGGGGTTGTTCTGTCCCCGGTTTCGGTTAGCAGTTTGCTTGGGGAAAATTCCGCTTCTACATCGCTGACGAACCTAATCAATCAATCAGGTCTGCAAACACCATTCACATCCGGCGTGAG
>JBGTCJ010000538.1:0-9154 GCA_041748895.1 Pirellulaceae bacterium | reverse complement strand
CGGCTCGATCGTTCCAGCAGGAAGTTCCCACAGCTTCTGCTCGACCGTGCGACGATAGTTTTCGATCATCACGATCCGCCCGTCATCCAACAGCGGCAGCAGCACGACCGCGCCGGGATGGCGAATCACCTCGCGGTAGATGGTCCTGCCATCCTTGCCAGCCATCTCGATCGCATGAACACTGAATCTTGACGCCTGGAGAAGCACTTTTTCGGTCACGCGTTTCGGCTCATGGTTTTGGCAGGGCTTCGGGTACGATTCGCCACGACCGTTAGGATGGCGATCGCGTGGCGGCTTGGCAATCTTGGTTCGTATGGCTTGCGAGCGGGCGGTTAACGGGCGGTCTCGTCGGACGCTATACTCCGCGTCGATCAGTCGCTCTGCTCTGCCAGTGGTGGTTTTTTTTGATGCGAATCGTCCTGTGTTATCCGGTTACCGAAGGTTGCCTGCGCCTGATTCAACAGGCCGCTGGTGACGCGGAGGTCGTCAACGCTGGGCAGGAGCGAGTCGACGAATGCTTGCCCACTGCGGACGTGTTCATCGGGCACGCCAAGGTTCCCGTCGATTGGGGTCGCGTGCTGCGAGCGGGTCGCCTCCGCTGGATTCAATCGTCGGCCGCGGGACTCGATCACTGCTTGGTGCCCGGAGTGATCGATTCCGACATCGTCGTCTGCAGCGCATCGGGTTTGTTTGCCCCACAGGTCGCCGAGCAAACGTTCGCGCTGCTTTTCGGCCTGCTACGTCGAATACGGCTGTTTACCGAGGCCACTCAGAAACGCGATTTCACTCGCCGTGCGACCGATGATCTGCGGGGCAAAACCGTAGGGATTGTCGGTTTGGGAGGCAACGGCCGCGCGATCGCTCGAGTGCTCAGCCCGTGGGAAGTTCGCATCATCGCGACTGATTACTACCCGGCGCAAAAACCAGAAACCGTGGCGGAACTCTGGCCGGCTGACCATCTGCCCAGATTGCTCGGCGAAAGCGACATCGTGATCCTGACGCTGCCGCTGAACGCTTCGACACAGGGGCTGCTTGACGCGGAGATGATTGCCCGAATGAAGCCGGGCAGTTACTTAGTCAACGTCGCACGGGGAGCGATCGTCGTCGAGACCGCGTTGGTCGAGGCGCTGGCCAGCGGCTGGATCGCCGGTGCGGGACTCGACGTGACCGAGGTCGAACCACTACCCGCCGATAGTTTGCTTTGGGACAACACCCGGGTCCTGATCACACCCCACGTGGGCGCGCAGTCCGCACGGCGCGTGCCCGACACGACCCAGTTGGTTTGCGAAAATCTTCGCCGATACCTTGCCGGCGAACCGCTTTGGAATGTCGTCGACAAGCGACTTGGGTTCCCACATCCCTCGATGGTTTGGGGTGGTTAACGATCGATGTCTAGCAGCCCTCGAGCGGCAGAACCTCTGGATGGTTGGATCGACTGCCGCGGTCAAGCGACGGGGCCAATCCGAATGCCGCTGAAGGATCCGCTTGCCTTCGTGGCGCAGTTCTCGCGGGTTTACGCGTCGATCGGGCTGCGGGTCTCGCCAATAGCCCGACCCGAGGATGCGGATCCTCCGGCCACGGATGTTCAGGCAGCGGCCGGCGGGGCTTCGGTCGCGGCGCCTTGGGGAGAGCGTCCTTGACACTGTGGATCGCCACCGATGAAGCCGGCTACGGTCCGAAGCTCGGTCCACTGGTAATCGTCGCGTCGGTTTGGCGGCCGGGCGATGAAGGCACGATCGAGAACGCCTTTGAATCGTTAGCCGATCCGATCGCGCTCGGTGGCCTGTCGATTCGAGTGGACGATTCCAAGAGGTTGTTCAAGCGAGTCCCCGTCGGTATGCCCTCCTTGATCGATGTGATCACCGTGGCGGCTTCGAAGTGGTGCGGCGGGGTCTGCCCACGATGCGATCTTGGACAGTGGCTGGACGGAATCGCCGCCGAGGATTGCGACGACCTACGAACCGTTCCTTGGTACGAGGCGATCTGGAATGCGGCCGACGCGGACCGATCGCAAGCGTTCGTTGACGATCAGACCAGTGGCCAATTGATCCAACACTGGGGACGAGGTGGCCTGCGAATGATTGGCCTCGCCGCTCGAGTGATCGATCCGGGTCCGTTCAATCGCCACTGCGGCGCGGGGATGAACAAGGCCGACATCTTGAGCGAGTCGACCTGTCGATTGGCAATCCAGCAGTGCCAGCGGCACCTTCGAGACGGCGAGGATGCCGTGATCCTGAGTGATCGACACGGCGGACGCTCGCACTACGGTGGGCTGCTGCAACACGCCTTCCCCGAGGCGATCCTGCGAGTGATCAGCGAAGATCGCCTGATCAGTCGCTATCGGCTCGATCTTCCCGATTCCCCGAGTCAGATTCAGTGGACCTTCTCGGTGCGTGGCGACTCGTTCGCACCCGTGGCGATGTCGTCGATCGTTGCCAAATCAACGCGGGAACAACTCATGACGCGACTCAACCGATACTTCGCCGATCGATGGGCACGTTCAGCGTACGTTAGTAAGGAGCCGCTTCACCCAACAGCCGGTTACCCGGCCGACGCCGATCGGTTTTTGGCAATTCTCGAGCGGATGAGACTGCGTGAAGGCATCGACGACGACATCCTGATACGCAAACGTTAACATGTGAGGAATCGTTTTGCGGATTCTTCCGACCGGTCACACGCTTGCGAGCCGTCTCATCATGCGCGTCCTGCCACGGCATCGTCATTCACTTGGCCCACGTCCATGGAACTTATTGCTCGTGGTGTTCGGGGCACTTTTGGTTTCGCCCGTTGCCCTACCCGCTTTGGCGAGTGATTTCCCTGGTGTCGGCGAAGTGCGAAAGTTGCACGGCGGCTTCGAATTCACGGAGGGGCCAGCTTCCGATGGAAAGGGCAGTCTCTACTTCTGCGATTTGCCGACCGAGAAGCTTTACCGCGTCGATTCTCGTGGCAACCTTTCCACGTTCCTCGAAAGCAGCCTGCGAACCAACGGCTTGTACTTTCATCGCGACGGCCGTCTGTTCGCGTGCGAAACCGGCAGCTCGAAAGTATCGGGATCTCCTTCGCAGGTCGTCGCCTTCGACATCGACACCAAACAGCGCACCGTGATCGCTCAATTCTGTGACGGTCGGCCGTTCAGCCGCGTGAACGATTTGGTGATCGACTCTGGCGGCGGGGTTTACTTCAGCGACATCGGCGGGTCGCGTCAACGCTCGGCCACCGACGCACCGCAATCGTCGAAGCAGCCTACCGGCGAGAGTGGGGTTTACTACGTCACGGCCGATGGTGAGGTCAGCCAATTGGTATCGGACGTATTGAAGTGCAATGGCGTGCTTCTGTCGCCCGACGAAAAAACGCTCTATGTGCTCCCGTCTGGCGACGTTGGCACGCTTCTGGCTTACCCGATTCTCGAGCCCGGAAAGATTGGGCGAGGGCGGGCACTCTGTCGGCTGATCCAGAACTCGGAGGATGAATCGCGCGGGGGCGATGGGCTGACGGTCGACATCCGCGGCAACCTTTACTTGACGTGCCCTCACGCCAACTGCATTCAAATCGTGAGCCCCGATGGCGTGACGCTCGGGCGAATCGATTTTCCGGAAGGCCCCGCGAACTGCACCTTCGGGGGTGCAAACGAGAAAACCTTGTTTGTGACCGCGAGAACTTCGCTCTACGCCGTCGAGATGCCGATTCCAGGTGCTCGCCGGTAGAGACGTTCGATCAAATCACCGATTTGCACCACCGTCAATTGCTCGACCCTTGCTTGAGCGTCGTAGCCCGCTTCTGCCAGTATTCGGTCGATATCGGCTTTGTCCAAGCGATCCTTCATCGCGCTGATCACCACACTTCGAAGAAATTTTCGACGGTGGAAAAATAGAGCTCGGCAGGTGTCGTGGAAAAATTTTAGGTCAACGATCGCGGCGCGTTTATCCGAGCGGGTGACAATCTTGACGATCACCGATTGCACCTTGGGACGCGGCCAGAACACGCTCGGCGGCAACTCGCGCACGATCTCCGCCTCCCCGAGCGACTGCACCCAAACGCTCAGGGCGCCGTAATCTTTGGTCCCCGGTGAGGCAATGATCCGATCGCCGAGTTCCTTTTGGATCGTGACCACCATCACGCTGGGCGGAGGCGATTCGAGCAGAAGGTTGCTGATGATCGGCGTGGCGATGTTGTAGGGCAGGTTAGCCACGAGCAAGAATCGGGCGTCGCTGCCGAGACGTCCCATCGCTTCGCGGACCGAATCCATCAACTCAGGTCGCAACGAGTTCTTGTTGCGAAGTGCGTCGCCGTGAATCAATCGCACGTTGAAACGCCCGGCCAACTCGGCGGTGGCAAGTCGGAAAAGGTTTTGGTCGATCTCGGAAGAAACTACCGCGCCGGCGGCATCGCTCAACCGCGTGGTCAGCGATCCGACACCTGTGCCGATTTCAAGCACCACATCGTCCTTGCGGATTTCAGCCGACCGCGCGATCAGGTCGACGAGGTTGAGGTCAATGAGGAAATTTTGGCCGAACCGACTGACCGGCCTCAGCCCCGCGGCGGCAAGCCGATCGGACAGGTAGCGCGCCGTTTGTCGCTCGCTCATGCTCCTCTGGCCTCCATTTGCCTTTGGATGTACTTCGCCAAGATGTCGGTCTCGAGATTCACGCTGTCCCCTGGATTCATCCGCCCGAGCGTCGTCACCGAGAGCGTGTGGGGAATGAGTGCCACGCTGAACAGGTTCGAATCGACATCGACCACGGTCAGGCTGACACCATCGAGTGTGACGCTACCTTTCGACGCGATCTGAGCCGCAAACTCGCTCGGAACCTCAAACCACAGTTTGGCCCAAGGCGGATCGGATTCGATCCGCTTGAGTACCGCCAGGGCATCGACGTGACCGCTGACGTAATGGCCGCCCAGGCGATCACCCATGGCGAGCGAACGTTCGAGATTGACCCCATCGCCTGGCCGGAGCAACCCGAGGTTGGTTCGCGAGATGGTCTCCATACCGGCCTCGAAATCGAATGTTTCCCCGTCGTTCGCGATCACCGTTAGGCAACAGCCGCTGACACAAATGCTGTCGCCGATCTTAGCATCGGCGGCGATGTCGCTACCCACGGCGACCCGCAGAAGGTGACCGCTGGCCTGTCGATCGATCGAGACGATGCGGCCAATGGTTTCGACCAGACCGGTGAACATGGGGAGATTCCGAGAGCGTGGTAGTCAGCGAGCGAGCTATTGGACAGAATGCGTCCGAAAGTTCCAACCCGATAGACCACGATCCCCAAACCTCCTTTCGAGAGCCCCTGGCCATGACCCTGATCGAATCGATCCACGCTCGTCAAATCCTAGATAGTCGCGGCAACCCGACCGTCGAATGCGAAGTCCAGTTGATCGATGGGGCAAGCGGGCGTGCGGCAGTTCCCAGCGGCGCGAGCACCGGGGCCCACGAGGCTTGGGAATTGCGTGATGGCGACAAAGCGGTCTTCATGGGCAAGGGCGTTCAGAAGGCCGTTGCCAACATCAACGGCACGATTGCCGACGCGCTCCAGGGGATGAGCGCCCTCGACCAAGCCGCGATCGACTCGGCAATGCGTGACCTCGACGGCACGCCGAACAAGAAAAATCTCGGAGCCAACGCGATCCTAGGCGTTTCGCTCGCCGTCGCTCATGCCGCCGCCGATTGCACCGGGCAACCGCTGTACCGTTACCTCGGCGGTACCGGAGCGCGACTGCTACCCGCACCGATGATGAATATCGTCAATGGCGGCCAGCATGCTGACAACTCTGTCGATGTCCAGGAGTTCATGGTCATGCCGCTGGGATTCGAGCGGTTCAGCGACGCGTTGCGGGCTGGGACCGAGGTTTTCCACAACCTCAAGAAAGTGCTGGCCGGTAAAGGCCTCAATACCGCTGTCGGTGATGAAGGTGGTTTCGCGCCCGATCTCGGCAGCAACCAGGAGGCGCTCGACCTGATCCTGACGGCGATCGAGAACGCGGGTTACAAACCGGGCGAGCAGATCTGGATCGCGCTCGATGTCGCAGCGACCGAGTTCTATGACTCCGGAAAGGCGAAGTACACGATCGACGGGAAGGAATTGTCGGGTGACGAAATGGTCGACTTCCTCGCCGGATGGTGCAGCAAGTATCCGATCTGCAGCGTCGAGGATGGTTGCAGTGAAGACGACTGGAGCACTTGGAAAAAGCTGACTCAGAAACTTGGCGACAAGGTGCAATTGGTCGGCGACGACCTGTTTGTGACCAACGTCGAGCGACTGCAGCGCGGGATCGACGAAGGAATTGCCAACAGCATCTTGATCAAGGTCAACCAGATCGGGACGCTAACCGAAACGATCGATGCGATCCAGCTCGCCACTCGCAATGGATACACCAGCATCTCGAGCCACCGCAGCGGCGAGACCGAGGACTCGACGATTGCCGACCTTGCCGTCGCAATGTCGACCGGTCAGATCAAGACCGGATCGGCCAGCCGCAGTGACCGGATGGCCAAGTACAACCAACTGCTTCGCATCGAAGAGATGCTTGGCGATTCAGCGATCTACGCGGGTCCGCTCTTTAAGAAGAAGTGAAGCGAGGTCGACCTCGATGCGAACCCTGCTTGCCGAACAACCCCTGATCGTCGCGTTCATGCTCGGTGCGATCGCCGCGGGGTTGATACTGGGTTGGATGCAAACGGGTCGCAAATGGCTCGCCTTGGGCGGGTTATTTTCAGCCGCGCTCGTGCCACTGGCATTTGTTCTCGCCGCTTATTGGGAGACCGATGGCGAGCGGATTCGCGCGGCGATCGAGCGCACGGCCGCGGCCGTGCGTGACAACGATATCGATCGGGCCGTGCTGGTGATCGAACCGGGCCAGCGCGACCGGATCGCTGCGGCAAGGGCCGATCTGTCACGGTTTCGTTTCGATGAGGCGCGGGTCAGTTCCATTCGCGGGATCCAGTTTATCTCGGGCAGTTACCCGCCCGAGGCGGAGGTCGATCTGACGGTATCGGTCGTCGTCAGCGACCGCCGCGGACAATTCAACTCGCTGCGGGTCCCGCGACGCGTTGTCCTTCAGTTCCGTCAGGACACCGTTTCCAACGAGTGGTTCGTTTACGATTACAACCACATGCCGGTGGTCGGTAACCCCGATGGGTTCAGCCCCCAACGGTAGCCGTCAGCGATGAAGCGTTTGCGCCGCGTCTCCACACGATCCCATCGGATTGAGTAAATGTTCATCACAATCGATGGGATCGACGGCGTCGGCAAATCGACTCAAATCTCGCTGCTTTGTGACACACTGTCTGCTGGAGGACGCGAGGTTCTGCGGCTACGAGATCCCGGTGGAACGGCGCCTGGCGAAGCGATTCGGGCGTTGCTTTTGGATAGCGACCTGTCGATGCACCGGCGCTGTGAGGCGATGCTTTTTTTGGCGGCTCGGTGCCAATTAGTCGAGGAGCGGATTCGCCCGGCACTGGCCGCAGGTGTGACCGTCGTCTCGGATCGATTCTTGCTGGCCAACGTCGTCTACCAGAGCGTCGGTGGAGAATTGTCGCCGGACGATGTGTGGCGTGTGGGCGAGTGGGCCGGCGGCGGTGTTCGCCCCGACCTCACGATCCTGTTGGACATGCCGGCCGAGGCGGCGCTTGGGCGGTTGGAACGTCCGGCCGACCGCATGGAGTCTCGCGGTGTCGACTACATGGAAGCGGTTCGCCGGGCGTTTTTGGTGCAGTTACCCAAGGCCGCCCACGCGACGGCCATCATCGACGCCGATCAACCGCCCGAGAAGGTTCAAGAGGACATCCTTGAGGCGGTGCGAACGTCGTTCGACTAAAGACGCTCAGTTCGTACGGAAGCTGAGATCGTCCGCTAGCCGATGGTCCGGGATCACGCCGCTCTGCGGCGCCACGAGCGATTCGAGAAATACGCGGATGGTTTTGGCACTATCCAGCGGACTGGTCGGAGACGCGTCGGCGTCGCTGGCTGTCGAGACCGGAGCATCTGCGGCGAACGCGTCGGTGGTGCTCACAACAGTTGCACAGATCATCAGGGTCGCGAGGGCAAACCGGGGGATCGGACCGAAGAGAGCAGCCAATTGTGTCACGACGACACCTCATTCACGCGTTATGTTGGAGGTGAGTGAAAAGTGTTGAAAATCAGTCGAAAACGCTGTGCCGAATATCGGTGGAGACTACGGGGCGAGATCGCGCCGGTCAAGCAAATGAGAACGAACATGCATGCGAACGCGCCGCGACCGTGCCGGTTTTCGCTTTGGTTTTCCGTGGCCGCTTTGATGCTCCTGCACCTGGCACCGGTGCGGGGCCAGGATGTCGGTGTGCCGATCATGGCGCCGGGGCTCGATGCCGCGCCTCAAAATACGTACCCCAACGCGATGTACTACCAGGCGCTGGAGATCTACCGCGAGGGTGACTTAGCGACGGCGGCCGAGGCCTTTGACGCCGCGCTGGGGCGGTGCCGTCGAGACATCAACGGCCGCTGGATTGACGCGATTCCCGTGCACGCCATGATGGCCGAGTGCTTTTATCAAGCCGGAGATTTGCCGTCAGCGGTCGAACACATCGATGCGGCGATGACGCTCGTGGTCCGTCATCGCGGCTGGCTCAGTTCGCTCGACTGGCGTGACGCGATGATTGCAGCGGTGAGGGTACCCGATACGACATCCGCATGGGCGGCGCCAAACCTTCCCAGCATCATCCCGCTCAACGACCGTATGAAATTGGGGACCGGTTCGGCGGATGTCGTCGGCCAATTGCAACGTGGCGGCGTTTTCGAATCATTCCGATTGACGACGATCGACGCGGTTGAAGTGATGCGTGGGGCAGCGATCGCGGCCTACCGCAGACGGGTCATCTTCGGCGATCTCGCCGGTGAATTCGAGGCGGCTGAACAGGTTCTCGAAGCGACAAAGTATCCGTCGGGTCTCGATATCCCCTACGCACGAGCGCTGATCGGTTCGATGCGGGGGTGCGAACGATTTGCGGGTGGACAGGATGAGGAAACGCTGCAGGATGCTGATCGTTCGGCGAACGTCGGTGGCGCGATCCATCCGATCACGCCCCTGGTGCTGCTCGCGGCGGCCCGGGTTAAGGCGCGGCAAGATGATTTTGCCGCCGCGGGTCCGATCGCGATTCAGGCGGCGATCGCGGCTTCAG
>JBGTCJ010000537.1:0-10294 GCA_041748895.1 Pirellulaceae bacterium | reverse complement strand
CGTCTCGCTCGAGTCGATTGCCGAGAGTCACGGCTACCGGGATTGCGAGCTGGGCCCGCGGCCGCCAACTGGCCTCCCAGCCAAAGGTAGTCGCCGGTCCGAAGCGAATGGTGGTCCGCGTCAACTGTTACGCGGATGCGGCCCGCGACGTGTGTCCACTCGTTGCGATACTTCAAACGTTTGACGTCGACATCGAAGTGGGTGCTGAACGGCGACTCCCCCTCGCGCTGGCGGGCGCGGAGATTTGGGGATCGCTCGATCGTCCCGAGCGCGTACCCCTCGAGAATGACCGGTTGGGGCACCTCGGTGACGTAGCGCCGCAGCGAGGCGGCAACGTGGGCTCGTTCATCCAGTTGGCTGCGAATCGCCATCCCCGAGGCCACCGCGACCAGCACGACAGGCCATCGCAGGGGTGAGCGGTCACGGAGCCAGTACCAAGCTGCCCAGCAGATCGGAAAAGCGATCCACCACAGCGGCATCGGCACGGGAAACCAACGATCGGTTACGATACCCATGCCAGCGGCGATCGCCACGCTGACCAGTGGTTGCTGACGAAGGTCGAGCGGGTTTTCGCGCCTGTTGACCCATCGGGGTAACCCCCGGCGACTCACCGCTGCGATCCTGCAAACGCCGATTCGTCGTACGTTGCCGTTCGCCTGACGTTCATTTCACCCGCGCATTTTCAGTTGACGCCATGATGGATCCGATTCGACATCCAGCGGTCTTCTTCGTCTGGGGCACATGGTGGCTCGCTGCGGTTTTCCCCGTCTGGGGACAAGCTCCTACCCCTCATTCAGAGAAGTCTACGTTGCCACAACCGCACTCCACAACCAAAACGTCCGCTGACGCCATTGCGATCGAGTATCCCGATAGCTCTCCCGGAACGACGGTCGACGATTACCACGGCGCCGAAGTCGCTGACCCGTATCGCGCCCTCGAGGACACCGAGAGTGAGTTGACGGCGAAGTGGGTCGCCTCACAGAACGAGGTCACTCGACGTTATCTCGACGCGCTCCCCTCGCGTGCTCGGTTTGTGGAACGTCTGACGGAACTCTGGAATTACGAGCGATATGGCCTGCCGATGAAGCGGGGGAGCAATTACTTTCACACGCACAATGATGGCCTGCAGAACCAGAGCGTGCTGTACCGAACGACCTCGCTCGATGCGCCGCGCGTGACGTTGATCGACCCCAATCGCCTGAGCGACGACGGGACGATGGCGCTTGGATCCTGGCAACCTTCTCGCGACGGGAAATGGGTTGCATACGCGATTGCCGACGGTGGTAGCGACTGGCGGACGTGGAAGGTCCGAAGTGTTGAGACCGGTGAGGATCTTCCGGATGTGATCCGCTGGAGCAAATTCAGCGGGATCGCATGGATGCCGGATTCGCATGGTTTTTTTTACTGTCGATACGACGAACCCTCCGCCGGTGCGGAATTGCTGGGGACGAACTACTTCCAAAAGCTTTACTTTCACACGCTCGGCCAACCGCAGAGTGAAGACCGGTTAATCCACGAGCAGCCCGACCAGAAGGAATGGGGCTTTTCGCCCTCCGTCACCGAGGATGGACGATGGTTGGTGATCACCAACTGGCGAAGCACCGAGCCGGTTTCGCAGATTTTCGTGATGGATTTGAATGATCCGTCGGCAACCGTCGTTCCACTAATAACGGGCTTTGAAGCCGACTACACGTTTGTCGCTCACGTCGATGACGAACTTTTTTTCGTCACCGATTCCGAGGCCCCGCGACGACGCCTGATCGCCGTCAGTCTTCTTGACCCGTCAAAGCGACGCGAGGTGATTGCGCAGGGTGAGGATGTCCTTGAATCGGCGACCCTGTTCGGGGATCAATGGTACGTGGGGTACCTCAAAGACGCTCGCAGTCGGGTGCTCATTCATGCGATCGACGGGTCAGATCCGCGGGAGTTTCCGCTCCCGGGACTTGGCACCGTCGGTGGCTTTGACGGTCTGCGTGACGATGAGGAGACATTCTTTTCGTTCACCAACTACGTGACGCCGGCCTCCGTTTACCGCGTTGACCTCCGTACCGGCGAGCAGCGTTTGTGGCGTCAACCGGCAATCGCGATGGATATCGCCCCTTACCTTACCGAACAAATCTTTTGCACCAGCCGTGATGGGACGAGCGTGCCCGTGATGATCACGCGACGTCGTGACCTATCACTCGATGGTTCGCATCGCGTGCTGCTTTATGGCTATGGCGGGTTCAACATCGCTTTGACTCCCTCGTATTCTCCCGCGGTCGCGGCTTGGTTGGATGCGGGAGGCATCTATGCCGTCGCCAACCTGCGCGGCGGAGGGGAGTACGGCCGCGGGTGGCACGAGGCAGGGATGGTCGAAAACAAGCAGAACGTGTTCGACGATTTCATCGCCGCGGCCGAAGGGCTTATCAGGCACGGCTACACGACCGCACGACGCCTCGCCATTCGCGGGGGAAGCAACGGCGGTTTGCTGGTCGGTGCGGCGATGACCCAGCGGCCCGATTTGTTTGGCGCGTGCCTGCCCGCCGTCGGTGTGATGGACATGCTGCGTTTCCACAAGTTTACCATCGGATGGGCTTGGGTCAGCGAGTACGGCAGCAGCGACGATCCGGTGCAGTTCGAGAACTTGATGAGCTACTCGCCGCTGCACAACATCCGGCCCGGCACTTGCTACCCCGCGACCCTGATCACCACCGCCGACCGGGACGACCGTGTGGTTCCCGGACACAGCTTCAAGTTCGCCGCCGCGTTGCAGGCCGCACAGTCCTGCGACCATCCGACCCTGATTCGGATTGAGACGCGGGCCGGACATGGCGCCGGGACGCCGGTCAGCAAATCGATCGAGGAGTACGCGGACCTTTGGGCATTCCTGCAAGCCAACCTACCCATGGAATAACTTCCGCGGGCTGGTGGCTTGCCGTATTTCGAGAGGGACGCTCGCCTAGAAATCGGCGTTGATGACTTCCTTAGCAGCCTTGGTACCGAGTGCTCCCCAAAGTCCGTAGGGACTCGGCGAACCGGGCGCTCGATTTCCCGTGGCTCCCAGTGCCACCGTTCCGTTGGCCGAATTACCAGCTTCGATCGAGTCAGTGATGAACTTGACCGCGCCGTCGGCCATCAGCACATGAACGCCGCCCTGGTGACGACTACTGGAGGAAAGCATGCCCTGACCGGTATCAACGAAAGTCACACAAACTTCGGTGTTCGGCGGGAGAATTGTCGTGAAACTCGAATAGGTCGCCGTTCCGCTGGCCCAGCGAAACCCGCGTCCCTGATTGCTCGCGGCCAATTGCGTAACGGTCGGTCGCCAGAATTGAGGCCTCAACGGATCGACATCGTTTCGGCAGAACAAGGGATTCTGACTCGCCGCTGGAAACCCGATCGAACCTCGGGCGTGTGTTCGCTTGTCTCGATCGCCCAAGTCGGTTGCGATCTCGCCTGCGGCGATCGTGTTGGAGAGCCCATCGAGGATGTCGCGGTAGCCCGTTGAGACGCGGGTCACGAAAACGCCGCGGCCCGAAGCCCGTATGTTATTGGCTCTCGCGGGCGAAAAGACCTGGTCACGGAAATAGGGACCGTCGGCCATGAAGTCGGTTCCGTCGCCAATGCACGCGGCGTAATTAGTCCTCCCCATGGCAGGCAGCCCGACGCCCGGGTCGCTCGGGCATCGGAGCGTCGCGATCTCAGTCATCCAAGGTGCATACGCGGTGTTCCTCGTATTGGGGCCGGCGGGGTTGACGTTGTTCTCATCCGTGATCGTGGGACCCATCGCTGGCCATGGCGGAACCCGAGGAGTGGCCGGGGCGGCCAAATTTACCGAATTGGGATTGCTGATCTGCTCCCACAACGCCTGCTGCTCGATGAACGGCACCACGCCCACCAGCCAGCCGAGCGACAGATGGTTTGATCGGTCGGAGGCAGTGTACCAATCGACCCCCAACCGTGACGTCCCGGTCATCTGGGTCGGCAGACGCGAGTAGGCGGCGTGATAATTGTGAAGACCGAGACCGAGCTGTTTGAAGTTGTTACCACAGCTCATCCGTCGAGCCGCCTCTCGTGCGGCTTGAACGGCAGGCAACAACAAGCCGACCATCACACCAATGATGGCGATCACGACCAACAATTCGACCAACGTGAAGCCGCGGTTTCTCGCGGCGCGGTGCAGGACCATAACATTTACCTAATCGTTTGATAACAAGAAATTAACATATTTTATTTGGGAGCCCATACGAAAAAATCGGGGCTGTCGTTTTCCAAATGCGTTCGGAGACGTGTTGAGAGAGTTCAACGGAAACGGGCTGAATCAGACAGCCAACACTTATTCGCCGCCACCCTTTCGCATCCTCATTTCTTCCTCCGCATACGCCTGCTCCGCCTCGCTGAGTTGGTAATCCTCTCCGGGCTGGATTACCGTGGTTCCATCGCCGCTTCCGCACCCTTGGATGACGGGGAAAGCTACGGCAATAAGCGAAAAGACGATAACTGTCGTTCTCAACATGATCCACTCGTCCGCTCAGGATTGATCAAACGAAAGCGGAGCGGATGCCCTGCCGTCGCCGCAATAGGGTGAAAGTGTAGCGTTACAGCGGTTGCTGCCAAACCATTTTTCTCTGTGTAAGATAAATCCCCGCTATCGCTCCGGATGGGGTCCACAAGCGTCGCCGGGAATTTTGGGGTCCTTGCGGATCTTATCGATTGGAGTTTGATAGGGATCTCGAGGCTGCTTGGTTCTATTGCCCCAGGTGCTTGGGATTGCCTGAATGAATGGTCTCCAAGAAGTGGCGGCGAGCCGCTTCGCCAAGTCGCTCCACGGTGGCCGGCTCCGAAGTCGCGGTGTCACGGCGTTCCGCCACATCTCGATCGAGATCGAATAGCTGAGGTGGGGATCCCGTGTGCAGTTTCCACCGCCCCTCACGCATCGATTCCATCGGCTTGCGACCGTAGGTGGAGTACAGCGTGGTTCGCGGCGACCGGGCGCCGGGTTGTCCGAGCAGGACGGGAGTGATGTCGAATCCGTCGACTTGGTCTGGATCGGGAGCCTCGGCGCCGGTCAGCTGGGCGAGTGTCGGTAGCACCTCGAGGGTCGTCAAGAACTCGTCACACACCCGCCCCGCGGGCACACGTCCCGGCCACCAGGCGATGCAGGGCACCCTCAGCCCGCCTTCAAAAAGTGTGTGCTTGGTACCACTCAGCGGCGCCGCCGTTCCGGGTGTATTCCGCTCGGGTCCGTTATCGCTGGTGAAAATCACCAGCGTTTTTTCGCTAAGGCCAAGGTTGCCGATTTCGGCAAGAATCTCACCGGTGCTCCAATCAAGCTCCTCGATCGTGTCGCCGTAAAGACCGCGCTGACTCTTCCCCTTGAATCGCGGCGACGCATCGAAAGGGATGTGAGGCATGGCGTGACCCAGGTAGAGAAAGAATGGGCGGTCTCGATGGGCGCGGATGAAAGCGATCGCTTCGCTGGTGTACAGGCCGGTCATTTCGGCGGGTACCGCGGGACGTCGCACGACCTCATCCCCGCGAAGCACAGGCATTCCACCCTCGCTATCGAAATGGACGGTCTCGAAATGATCGAGGTTGTGCAGGACTCCGAAGTAGCTGTCGAATCCTTGATCCAGCGGTCGCATCCCGGCGACGAAACCGAGGTGCCATTTACCGATGCATCCGGTGGTGTAGCCTGCGGATTTGGCAACTTCCGCCAGGGTCACCTCACTACCGGCAAGTCCTGTCTGAGCGTCTGGCCGAAGGACGCCCGTCGCCAGACCGACGCGTCCGGGGTACTTGCCGGTCATCAAGGCGGCCCGCGACGGCGTGCAAAGCGGGGAGGTCACCGAGAAGTCGGTGAAACGCGTCCCCTCGGCCGCCATGCGGTCCAGATGCGGCGTGCGTATATCGGTGGCGCCATAGCATCCGACATCGCCATACCCCAGGTCGTCACAGTTAATCAGGATTACGTTGGGGTGTACCGCATCGGGGGCGTCACCGACCGATGCGGGGCAGTGAAACAAGGCAAACAAAAGCGGAACGATTCCGACGAACACGACTCGCCTTACCATGGGGCACCTCTTGAGGCGGGACCGATGACGAATGCCCCCAGCTTAGTGTCTCGCCGGGTCCAGTAGCTGCACGAGGTGTTTGACTTCGAACGGTCGACGGATCGCTCCCGATGAACGGGCCGAATTCCAGTGCATCACGCAGACGGGGTTGGTCGTGACGAGGTAGACGGGATCACCGACCGCGTCGCTTAGGAACGCGGATTTGGCCGCGAGGATCGCGCGAGCATTGTCAGGCTTGTGCAGGTGATAAACTCCGCCCGAACCACAGCACTCCGTGGCCATCGGTGCCAACTGCCAAGGGAAGCCGGTTGCGTCGAGCGCCCGCTGAGGGACGCGCGTCACTTTTTGCCCATGAATCAAATGGCAAGGTAGGTCGACATACAACCTTGCCGCATTCTCGGCTGGCTGCCGTGGCACGGGGCCCCGCCGGTCGAGATAATCAATCACATCGAGAACAGGGGGGCCTCCGGCGAGCGATTTTCCCAGGGTCAATCCGCAACCGGCGGAATGGGTGAGCACGGCTTCCACATCGAGCGACTCGAACGCTCGTCGGTTTACCTCGTGCAAAACTTCCACGCCATCAATGCCCGAATGCTGCTGAAACGCTCCGCAGCATCCTTGGGTCGTAGGCACCACGACCCGAACGTTGTTTTCAATCAATACGCGAACGGTAGCGAAGTTGATTTCGCGAAACACAGCTTCCACCAAACATCCGGTCAGCAGTGCCACGGTCGGCCCGGTCGGACGTGCCCGACGCATTTGTCGGCGGGCGTAACTCGCGGTCGATTGGACCATCGCAGGGCGGCCTGGGAACGTGTTGCGGTGGCGCAGCAACCCCATTCGCCGGAGCCAGCGGACGGGCGTCATCGTGGCGCCAAACCAACGAGGGTGACGGACCAGTCGGTCGGCCCAACGCAGTCGCCAGTCCGGCACGTTGCGGCCCTCAACGACGTGGCGATGACGGATGTCTTCGAGGATGCTGCCGTAAGGGACGCCTGCGGGACATGCCGACTCACAAGCCAAACAGCCCACACATTCGGCTGTGTAATGGTCGATCCAGGGATCGGCAGCTAGACGGCCATCGGCCTCCTCTCGCCACAAACGAAGACGTCCCCGCGGCGAGTTGTTCTCATCGCCCGTCAGACGATACGTGGGGCAAACCTCGAGACAAAAGCCGCAGTGAACGCAGCTTGACAGCGGGTCACGAGGTGCCGCCGCGACCGCCCCCAACGCGAGCCCTTCTGCGTTCGCGGGGCCTGGACCGGAGTGTGAATTGCCGTCCTCAAGATTCATACGAAGCCAGCCTTCTGAGCGAACGTGGCTAGCCACGTCGACTCAGTCTCGCTCGTGGTTTGCGGCGCGATTCGACGCGATCCGCATTCGCCGCCCAACTCATGCACGCCCGGCGCGATTCGCCGCAGACGGCGCTTGATCGTCGACAACGTGTCAGGTCCTTGGCGATAGTAGAACAACGCGGCGCCCACGGCGAGTGATGCCACGCATCGCGTGTGATCCTCGATCGAGATCGAATTAGCCAGTTCCGCGACGCGATCCGGTGTGGTTTTTAAGAACAGGTCGGGGAGTCCATCGGTTGGAGCGAACGATTGGCTCCCCATTTCCAACTGAAGGCGATACGTCGATCCGATCGACTCCAAATATCGCTCAACCATTGGCCACTCGGCCATGGGAAGATTGACCACGACCCGAAGCGATGCGTGGGCGTCGCGGCGTTCACGGCTACGGTCGATCACAAGGTCAACCGAATCGAACCAGTGCAACCAATCGCTCCGAAGCAATGCCGCCGAAGCCTGCTTGATCGAATCGAAGTCGCCCGTCAGGTTGGCGACCCCAAAGCAGGCTTCCGCAGGTCGCAGCCGCAACACAAAGTCGATCGGCTTTCCGAGACGCCCACACGAGCCCAGCAGGAACCGAAGCAGATCGTAGCCGGTGGTGCTCTTCACAACGCGTTCGCCAACTCGGATCACGTTGCCATTAGGTAGCCGCCAATTCATTCCGATGATGTTGTCGCAAAGCGGGCCGAATCGGGACGATGCGGGGGCGTATCCGCAAGCCTCGACCTGCTGGTCCAGTGGAAGCGTGGGATCGATCAACAGAGGGAAACGCAGGCGATGGGGGGAGATTCGTTCATGGAGTTCGCCCGGTGTTACCCCAGCGAAGATACAGATCACGCCATCCAATGGATCGAGCATCGGGGGGAAAAGGCGGGGATCATCTCGCGTCGGTGGCTCTGCGGATGGTTGCAAGGACAACTCCGCGATCGCTCCCCCGCCGACCGTTCCCTCGCCGACGATGGACGAATCGTGACCGCCAAATCGTCGACCCGCGAAGACCTTCAACGGGTTGAGCTGGTGCAACGGGTTAAAAATCGCCGCGATGGCCAATTGAACTCGGATCGCGTCCTCCGAAAAAACCAGCGGCATGTAGGCCATCTTGTCGTTACCGATGCCGTGTTCGCCCGAAAGCGTCCCGCCGACTTCGACGACGCGGCGGATGAAGCGCTTGCCAATTTGTTCGACCTTCTCGAGGTCACCGGGACGACGTGAATCAAAAATAAAATTGGGATGCAGGTTTCCGTCACCGGCATGAAACACATTGATAACGGGAATGCCAGCCGCGTCGGATTCGTCGTAGATCAGTTTCAAGGTTTCGGCTAACGCTCGCTTGGGGATGACCGCATCCTGGACCACCAGGTCGGGGCTCAATTGCCCCATCAATCCACCGGCAACCTTGCGCGCTCGCCAAAGCTTTTCCCGCTGGTCCGGATCGTCACCGTGGGCGACGGTAGTGGCCCCAGCCTGTTCCAACAGACTAGCGATCGAGTCGACACGCGATCGCACCAATTCCGCGGGACCATCGATCTCGGTGATCAACACGTACGCGTCACGAGGAAGGCCAACGGCCATCGCACTGGATTCAACGAGCGCGACGCATCGTGGGTCCATCAACTCGATCGCGACCGGGCAAGCCGGATGCGAGACCAACGCGTGGATCGCCCGCTCGGCGGATTGCAGATCGAGGTAAGTGGCCCGAAACGTCCATACCCGCTCGGGCACCGGAAGCAGTCGGAGCCAGAACCGTGTGAAGGCAGCGAGCGTCCCCTCGGAACCGACCATCAGACGTTTCCAATCCTCGCGCCACGGTCCACGCCCGCCGGCGGGACCACCAAACCGGTGGACCGAACCATCGAGCATCACGGCTTCGACACCGAGAACGTAGTTGCCGGTCACTCCGTGGCGGAAGCAGTGCGCCCCACCGGCGTTCATCGCCACGTTGCCGCCGATCGTGCAGACGATCCCGCTAGATGGATCGGGTGGATAAAACAGCCCCAAGGGTTGGAGGGCACGGTCGAGCTGCGCCAGCGTCACGCCGCACTCGACTTCACACCACAAACCGTCACGGCAAACCTCGCGGATCCCACGCAGCGCCGAGGTGTGGATGATCACTCCGCCCTGCGCGGCGACGGGTCCGCCGGACAGCGACGTTCCCGCACCGCGGATCACGACCGGCACGTCGAGCACACAGGAGTATCGCAGCAACTCATGCAGCTCCGTGAGGTCAGCCGGGATCACGACAGCATCGGGACGAAATCGCTTGTAACCCAGCCCATCGGCGTCATAGCCCACCATTTGAGAGGGCGCTGTCAGGACCCGGCCGCGCCGAACCACTTTGCGAAGGAGGTTCCCCAAAGCCGTCGATTCGTGGCGGGTTGGCGTGACGGCGGGACCGGCAAGTGAAAACAAAATGACCTTTCGAGTCAGAGTCAGGCTGAGTCGCCGGCGACACCTCATCGCGTGTATCTTGTTCAGGGTACACGCGAGCCGGTGACGCCGCACGTGCGTCGTGCACCTGCATCGGTTGGGCAATCCGTTTCCGCAATCGCGGATCACGCCGCGAGACGACCCCCGCCGCTTCGATCACCCTGGAGAGACTGCAATGAAAGCCGCTTCAATAAAGGCCCGGTGGGACGAGACCATCAGCAAAGGGCCGGGTCGAAGACAGTTTTTGTGCGCTTCGGCGGGCCTCTTGGCCGGGATGGCGGGTATCCGTGGAGGCGCGCGATTGGCTCGCGCCGTCGATTTTGCTCAGCCGGTCGCCGAAGCCGCTGGTGTGACGGCATACCTCAATCATTCTAACCTGTTTGTACGCTTCGAAAACCATCCGATGCTGACCAATCGCTCTAACGCTTCGCAGAAATACCCTTACTTCTCCCCGCTCTG
>JBGTCJ010000536.1:0-40412 GCA_041748895.1 Pirellulaceae bacterium | reverse complement strand
GCGGTGGTGCAGGTTGATGACAAGCTACGGATCGCGATTCCTGAGAGTCTGATTAGCCGCGTCGCCGACTCGGAGAGCTTGGCGGAGTACCGGCAGCGGGCGGTGACCGTCGGCGACGACGCCGATGCGCATCACGAGCTGGCGCGTTGGTGCAAGGGTGCGACGCTTTTGCCGCAGTATCGCCATCACCTGCAGCGAGCCGTGGCGCTCAATCCCGATCACGCCAAAGCGCGGGCGGCGTTGGGTTACGTTCAGCACGAGGGAAGATGGATCCGTTACGCCGAGCTGCAGAAAAACCGCGGGATGATTTCCGTCGGCGGCCGATATCGATTGCCCGAAGAGGTATCGCTGACTCGAGACAAAGACGAACTGAATGTCGAATCCAAACGCTGGATCCGTGAAGTTGCCCGCTACCAGGCGGCGGTCGCCCGCGGAGGAGAGAGGGCGAATGAGGCGTTGGCAGCGATGCGCGGGATCGACGACCCGAGCGCTGCGGTGGCATTCGCAAAGGCGTTGATGGACTCGGGCAAGCAACCGCGAAGCTTGAGGATGTTTTGGATTGAGCGTGTGACGCAGTTGGGCGGACGTGCCTCGCTTGAGGCTCTCGTGATCGTTGGGCTCAACGAACCCGATTCGACAGTTCGGGAAGCGGCGCTCGAATCGCTGCAGCGGATCTCTCCCTCGACCGCGGTTGCGAATTACGTTCCGCTGCTCAAGAGCAACGACAACGATGTCGTTCGCCGTGCCGCGCGAGCGCTCAGTTACTTTCCCAACCCCGAACTGGCGTTGCCACTGATCGACGCGTTGGTCACCGAGCACAAGAAGGTGATACCCGCGGATCAAAGCACGAGTGTCGGTTTTGGCAACGATGGTTCGGGCGGCATGAGCACCGGAGGAAAGGCCAAGACGATCGTGACAAAATTCGAGAATCCTCCCGTCCTGGCCTTGCTGCGCGAGATCGAGAAGGATGCCGATTTCGGCTACGACCAACATCGCTGGAGGTTGTACATGGCATCGCGGCTAAGCGGTTATCGCGGCGACATGCGCCGTGATCCGTGATCCGAAATGACACCCCCGATCGGAAGCTGGGTTACTTTTGCGTGGGTGGACGCTTCCGCTTGGACGGCGGCAGTGCCTTGGGCGGTTCGGGATTCATCCGCTCACGAATCATGTCGGCCAGCGTCGCTTTTTTGTCTGGCGTCTTGGTAGCGACGACCGTGCCGTCGATGATGTCCGCGGCCGTGGCCGCCAGAGGTTTGGGCGGTGGGATCGTCTTTTTGACGATGATCCGTTCACCGATTCCCCAAAGACTGCTGCTGATGAAATAGATGCACAACCCGGCCGGCACGCGGAAGAAGAATAGCGCCATGAAGAGCGTCATGTACATCATGATCTTCTGAGTCAATTCCTGTTGTTCGTCCGTTGGCGGCGGCATGAACATCTTCTGCTGAACAAGAAACAACACGACGACCACGATCGGAAGGATGTTGAAGAACGGTCCGAGCCATCCGGTGCCCCGGCCGGAAAGGTATTCCCACAACCAATCGCCCCAGTACGTGAGCATGTCGGGACCCGCCAGGTTGGATGCCCACTGCCAATTCGATTTGAACGCGGCTTGCCGAAGCTCGATGTCGACCGACAGGCAGCGATAGAGCCCAATGAAAATGGGCAATTGCAGCAGCGCAGGGAGGCAGCCCGCCAAGGGGTTGAAGCCAACTCGCTTTTGAAACTCCCGTTGCGCGCGAAGTTTTCCTTCCATATCGTCCTTGTACTTCTCATTGATCTTTTTCAGTTCGGGAGCTAGTTCCTGCATCCGTTGGGCATGAATCGCCGCTTTTCGGCTGACGGGGAACAGCAGCCCGCGGACGAGAACCGTTAGCAGAATGATCGCGATCGCGTAGTTGCCACTGAGTCCGTTGATGCCGTGAAGGACGTGTCCAAGAAGCTTGGAGACCGAACCGAACCAACCGTACTCGATGGAGTCTTCGAGCCCGTGTGGGGCGAGCAGTTCGGGCACCTTTGGGCCGGCGAACATCCTCATGGGCTGCCGAAAGGCGCCGCCCGGAGGAACCTCCGCCGAGACACTATCCATAAAGAAGCTGACGTTGACGGCGCGCTCCTGGTGTAGCGGAACTTGAGTCGGATCGGCTGCCAGGGTCGACGCGGCACTGCGGAGTCCTTTGAAGGACGGTTCTCCCTCGGGCGGTAAATAGGCGACGTTGAAGTACTGGGCATCGATCCCGATGTACTTCAATGCCCTTGCCGCATCGTCCTCATCGGCACCGAAGATGACCTCATCGGGTTCGTTGGGCTGCTTCTTGCCTCGCTTCAAAAGATCGTAACCGCTGAACAGTCGATGCCCTTCGCGCTGGGTACGCCAAATGATGTCGCGCGCGGCTGCACCGCCGAAAAAGTTGGGGCTGATTTTGGTCGAGTACCACCACCCCTCAACGGTGATACCGTTGGGACCTTCGAGGCGATAAGCCAAACGCTGAGGTTCGGTGGCATCGTTACGAATCGCAACATCCATATCGATCAGGTAGCTACCGGGAGTGAGCGAATACGATCGCGTGATCGTCAGCGGTCCTTTCGCACCTGGACCCAACTGCGCCGCCGGAAGAGGAAGGGTGAATGACGACCGGTTGATCACGCCGCCTTCGCCCGCGGAGGGTTCGTGGTCGTAGATGGCATTCGCGATCCAGCCAAGTCCGGCAATGCTACTTTGACCGGTTGTGATACTACGGGTTCCCAATTGGCTGAGCGTCACCCGGCAGGAGAGTCGATCGAGGTTGCCAAGAACCTCATCGGGTCCCCCATCGCTCGACAGACGCAGGAGATCTAGAGGGTGTTCGGTCAGCGTCGCGACCATTCTCAGTGATTGGCTTGGTCCTTCGGCGCCCTCGGCGGAAGGGCGTCGGATTTCAAGGATCGCCTCGTCACCGGGACGAGTCGCGGAGAGCAAGCGATCCAAATCCGCCGGCGTGGTGATGGCTTGATTGTCAAGGGCGACAATCACGTCTCCGACGATCAATCCATCGGCGACGTCGGGGGTTTGGGATTTGGCGAGCGCGGCGGGCGTCCCGGGTCCGACGATCGTGACTTCGCAACCATCCATCGAGCGAGCGATCTGAGGTGCAAGATAACCCAGGTAGCCGAAGGCGACATCGACGCGACGATACCGAAACCGCCCGTTCTTCTTCCGCTCGGTCATCTCCAACCGTTCGACCGCGGCGCCTTGAGTATTGAGCGTCGCGAGCAGGTAGTAGCCACTCGACGCGTCCATTGATCCGAGCGAGAGACGCAGCGGCAGTTTCGGTGGCTCGGTCGGCACCTGATCTTGATCGTCGAGTTCCGGCGCCGCCGCGTCGGCGGGCTCTTGCTCGACCGCCGCGACCCGAGCCTCATCGCCTGGCCGGTCCGCGTCGTCCTCAGCGGGCGCAATTTTTGCAGCCCGCGGTTGGACCACGGGCTGCGGGACGAACACGAAATTCAGCGCCCAGTAGAGGAACATGAACGCGGTCGATGCAATGATCCAGGAGAGGAGACGGCGTTCCACGAAGAAAGTACCAGTGGGAAGAAATTGGGGCGGCTTTGGCGAACGGGCGAAACGGCTCGTGATTCAGCGGCGTATTCTGCCCCAGCCGCCTGATCTTTGAAACCCGCAGCCCAAAAGTTCCGACGTTTCCCGGCACAAACTCTAGCGACGTCGAGTCCGACTAGGCAATTCGTGCCGGCCGTTCGGGTTCTCTGCCCTCTTTTTCTGATGCACGAGGGCGAATCGATCCGATTGAAGGAATCGGGGAGTTTGTTGATATGAACCGAGGAACCGTCGACCGTCGAAGTTGGCTCTCAGTGGCAGGCATGATGGCTATCAGCAGCCCGCTTGGGTGGGATGCTAGCGCCGGCCACGCGGCCGAGCCGCCCAGTACCGGCCTGGTCAGGCAGCTCGCACCACTGGTGGACGGCGAGCATCACCCCGTCGTGATGGCGATGGCGGTCGACCGGGTCGGGCAAACGTTGGCCGTGGCGTGCGATGACAACTCGATTCGCTTGCACTCGCTCCCCGATTTGCAAGCAATTGCGATCCTCAACGGTCACCGCGACTTGGTTCGGGCGATCGATTTCCGGGACGATGGGAAAGTCCTCGCGTCGGCAGGAAACGACGGTCAGTTGTTGCTTTGGGACCGAGCTAGTAGCTGGGCACAGCGGCAAGGCTCGACGGACCTGCCCGCTATCGCGTCGATGCGTTTTTCGCCTGATGGACGGCAATTGGCTGCGGTTGGGTTCGACCCTACGCTGCACTTGATCGGTGAGGGCGGTCGGCGCGAACCGTTTCGGTGCAGGTGTAGCGACCTTCGTGCCTTGGCCTTCGATGTCAGTGGCGAGCGATTGGCGATCGTTGGCCGATCGGGTGAATTGCAGTTGCTCGATCCGCGTTCTGGCAACGACCAGGGTGTGATCAAGTTGCACCGAGGTCGAATTCGCGATGTCGAGTTCATGCCAGGCGGTGAGTGGATCGTGACCGTTGGCGAAGACGGTGCGGTTGTGCTTTTTGACCTGCTTCGCCGCAAAAGCGTGATGCAGGTCGACCTCCTGCCATGCAAACTTTTTGCGGTGGATGTGATCGACACTCAAACCGTTGCCGTTGCGGGCAGCGACAACCGGATCCGCGTGATCGAATGTCCCTCCGGACGCGTGAGGGCTCAGTACGATGGCCACCGAGGATCGATCAATGCCCTCGCCTTCTCGCAGGGTTGGCTTTACAGCGGCGGCTACGACACGACACTTCGACGTTGGCGGGTGGATGGTGACGTGGGCCAGCGTTTGGCCGAAAAGGAACGCCCCGTGACGCCTCCGGCTCAATCGGCGAGCCGTTGATCGACGGCATTTCGCGCCAATACCGAACAGAACCTGACCGACGACGATCCCACGACGAATCGGCACAGAGGCACACGGAGGTGCCACGGTGATGTGGAAACCAAGGCTCTCGCGCAACCGGCGCCCTCCTGCCTCGAGCGTCTCGCCCGCGGGGCACGCGATGCGGCGGATGCCCATTGCCGAACGGCTCGAACCGCGAATGTTGATGGCGGCCGATCCGATTCGGATCGGCGTTGTGTACGTCGAAACCGACTACCTTGAGCCGGGTGGTGGCACCAGTCTTGATGCGAATCCCGATCTATTCCTATTGACCTTCAACGGGGGTGCACCCGGGACCGAGTTGACGCAGCTGCGTATCCAGACCGACAAGGATGGCGATGGCCTGAGCGTTGGCGACTTGATCTTTGACACGCTTGTCGGTGGCCGCGGCAAAGGCGGTGCCCATCCATTTAAGGTTGAGCAAATCAAGGCCACCACCGGTGAAAAGGTCACGGTCAATGCGGAAGTCGAGGACGGAAGCACCGAGCTAATTGTTCGACTCGTTGGCTTCCGTGCCGGCGATCAATTGGTGTTCTCGATCGACGTCGACGAGATCCTTCGTTTGTCCGACGACCTGGATTTCTTCAACAGCCGTCTCGACGTCATCGCCTCGGGCCAAGAGTTCCAGGACTCCCTTTTGCAGGCGTCATTCGAGGCACCTCATTTCGAGGTCGCTTCGGTCGAGGCCCTGTTCATCAATGAGTACGGCGACCCGAAAGCGATGTATGGGCTTGACCTGCCCGCGCACGAGGGCCCCGGCGTCTACAGCCGTCCGAGCCGCAACGCAGCGGCCGTTGGCACGACCACGCAGGTCCCCAAGCCGATCTCAATTTCGGGAACGGTGTGGGTCGACGACAATCTGAATTTGCGCCGCGACCCGGGCGAGTTGGTGCTTCCGGGCGTCGAGGTCGCGCTGTTCAAGAAGGACCCCGCCACCGGTCAGTTCCGCGATACGGGGCTGAAACAGGTTACCGATTCGGCCGGCAAGTACTCATTCGGTACCCAACTCGGACTCAAGCCGGGCGAATACCAAGTGGTACAAAGCCAGCCCGTGGGTTACTTCAGCGTCGGTGCTGTCGCAGGGCAAATCGCGGGAAACTCGGTGGGTCGCGCCGCCAGCAGCGATATCTTGACGGGTATCCTGCTTCCACTCGGCGATCTCCATGCGGTCAACTACGATTTCGCGGAGGCCCGACCGGCGCGGGTTTCCGGCTTTGTTTATCGAGACGATAACGATAACGCCGTGCGCGACTCGGGTGAGCAGGGAATCGGCGGCGTGACCATCCGTTTGGTTCCCATCGATTCGCTCACACCGATCAACCCGCTCGAAACCGTGACTCGAGCCGACGGCTCCTATGAATTCACTTCGTTGCCGCCAGGACAATACGACATCATTCAGGTCACTCAGCCCGTGGGGCTAACCGATGGTCGTGACTCACCTGGAACGGTTGACGGCGTCGTGGTCGGTGTGGCCGACGAACCCGGCGATGCGATTCGCGGGGTGGCCTTGGTCGGTCACAGCCGGGGAGTCGATTACAACTTCGGTGAACTGCCGCTCGGTTCAATCTCCGGTGGTGTCTTTCTCGCACCCCCGGGCGAAGACTGCACGACTCATGACGACCCACGGGCGATCCCGCTTGGTGGCGTCGTGATCGAGTTACTCGGTCCCGGTGGAGTGTTCATTGCGAGAACCACAACAGGACTCGACGGCCAATACCAATTCGACGATGTCCCCAAAGGGATTTACAGTGTCATCGAGGTCACACCCGAGGGGCTTCTCGACGGACGCTCGCGGGTCGGTCGGATCGACGGGGTGAGCGTTGGCACCTCAGTCGACGGCGGAAGGATCAGCGACATCGTGCTTCCCGCAGGAAAGTCCGCGATCCGCTACGACTTTTGCGAAGCGGCACCTGGAACGATCGCCGGTCATGTCTACCACGATCGCTCCAACGATGGGCGGCGTGACCCCGGCGAAGAGCCGATCGCGGATGTCGTGATTGAGCTCGTCAACCCTGCGGGTACGGTCGTCGCGACCACGCGCACGCTGAGCGATGGACAATACCGTTTCGAAGGCGTGCTGCCGGGAATTTATGCGATTCGACAAACGCAACCGCACGGCTTCCTCGATGGCCTTGACTCGGCCGGAACCGTTGATGGTGTTCCCACGGGAATCGCGCAAAACCCCGGCGACCTGATCACGGGTGTGAACATCCGGCAAGGCCAGCGGGCCATCGAATACAACTTTGGGGAATTGAAGCCGGCATCGCTGTCGGGCCGCGTCCACGTGGACCTCAATGGCAACTGCACGCACGACCCTGGGGAACCGCTTCTTGCGGGTGTTGTGATTCGATTGCTCGATGCGAGTGGTCGTCAGGTTGCGATCACTCAAACCAACGGCGAGGGACGCTACCACTTCGATTCGATTCCACCCGGCAACTACACGCTCGTCGAGGAGCAGCCTGATGGCTACTTTGAGGGGTCGGCCAGTCCGGGCACCGCGGGTGGTACTGCCGAAAACCCGAGCCGGATTGGTGACATCCGATTGACGTCGGGACAGGTCGCCGTGGATTACGATTTTTGCGAAAAGCCGCCGGCGGAGATCGCAGGCATCGTATTTGTCGACCGAAACGCCAACGCGATTCGTGACCTGGGAGAGCCGACCCTCTCGGGCGTTCGGATCGACCTGATTGACAGCACGGGCCGAATCGTCGCCACCACGACCACCGATCCCGACGGGCAGTATCGTTTTGCGAACCTTCCCGCAGGTACCTACACACTCCGAGAAACGCAGCCGATCGGATATCTACAGGGAGGGCAAACTGCGGGTACGGGCGGCGGCGACGATTCATTTCCCGACGTGATCTCATCGATCCCGATTTCGTTTGGCGATCGATTGACGCAGTACAACTTCTTCGAACTCGAGGCGGGATCGATCTCGGGTCAGGTTTGGAGCGAGACCGACCTCAACCGGCGCCGCGATCCTGATGACCGTCCGATCGAGGGCGTCACGATCGAACTGCTGGACGCGACGGGGAGACTCCTCACGACGACCCAAACCGATTCGGCCGGTCGCTACCGATTGGGCGATCTACCGCCCGGTGTCTACACGGTTCGCCAACAGCAACCCGCCGGGCTTTTCCATGGCGGTCAGATTGCCGGTTCGGCGGGAGGAAACACCGTGATCGACGACGTGATTTCGGAAATCACTCTTCCGGCCGGAATCGATGCGGTTGACTACGACTTCCCAGAGTTCCCGCCTTCCATCCTTTCTGGTTTCGTGTTTCAAGACGGGGAACCGATCTCGTTGCGCGACGACTTTGACCCCGCGCGGTTGCGCGAGTTTCGCGACGGGATCATGAAACCGGATGACCTGCCGATCGCAGGTGTGACGCTCGAACTTCGTAATCCGGTGGGCCAACCGTTCACCAGCGACCTTGCGTTAGCGGGCACCTATCCGGCGGGAGCGATTCGTGTTGTGACCGATGAGGCGGGGTACTTCGAATTTCCGGGCCTTCCGCCGGGCACGTATCACGTCTACCAAGTTCAGCCCGATGGGTTCATCGACGGGCTCGATACACCCGGCACGACCGGCGGTGTTGCGATCAACGTGCCGGACGAAATCGATGACCCTCAAACGCTCGAGCTGCTACGTACCCTTTTAGCTAGTCCGTCCACCGATCCGTCCACCGATGCGATCCTCAACATCGCGTTGCCCGCGGGCGTCCACTCAAACTTCAACAATTTTAGCGAAGTGTTGGTCATCAGGATCACGGCCGAGGTGCCGGCGCCACCGATCTTTCCGGCTCCGCTAGTCAATGATTCGCCGCTCGTGCCCCCGCCTGAACCGGCGGATCGGTTCCCGAAGGTTTTCGGCAGTGGCGAGATTGCCAGACTCCGTCCGCCAATGATCGCCGACGCCGAATATGCGGTGACTTGGCACCTCAGTGTGATCAATGGAGGGTACCCACGAGGTGCCAGCGGGATCGGACCCCGCGCGCGTGTCGTTTCGAACGCCGACGCAGCGATCCGCTTTCAAGAGGGCGACCACCGTCGGGGCAGATGGTTACTCGTCGATCTCGATGGAAAGCCGATGGATGTCGGCCAGACGATCGAGTTGGGTGATGAGGATGCGGTCCCACTGGTGGGCGATTTCAATGGCGATGGCGTCGATCAAGTAGCGATTTATGTCAACGGGCAATGGTTCGTCGATCTCAACGGCAACGGTGTATGGGACACGGGCGATCTCTGGATTCGACTCGGCACGAAGCTCGATCGTCCCGTGGTAGGCGATTGGGACGGTGACGGAAAAGCGGACGTAGCGATTTTTGGACCGCAGTGGGAGAAAGACCCCGAAGCGATCATTCAAGATCCGGGACTACCCAATTCGTCCAACACGCGTCGCCGAAACTTTGCCCAGACCGCATCGGTCCGCGCCGGCGAATCGTTTCAATCGCGATACCTCATCCGCGGCGACGATCGTTCGCTTCGGGCCGACGCGATCGACCATGTCTTTAGGTACGGCGAGCAGCCCGATCGACCGCTCTCGGGCGATTGGAATGGCGACGGCATCGACGCCATTGCCGTGTTCCGCGCGGGCGTCTGGATGCTCGATGTCGATGGCGATGGTCGCTGGACCGATCGTGACTTGAAGGTCGAGTTCGGTCGGGCCGGAGACATTCCGATCGTTGGCGACTGGAACGGCGACGGCATCGACAACCTCGGCGTCGTTCGAGGAGACGTCTTTATTCTGGACGTCGACGGGGACGGTCGAATCACGGGAAACGATTTGCAGATTGCCGTGAAGAAACCCAGCGAGGGGGCAATTCCGATCGTCGGCGATTGGGACGGCGATGGCAAAGACGAACTTGGATGGTTCGACAACGCGAGATGAGATCAGGCGACCTGGTGGAACAGGTCGGCGATGACGTCCTCAAGCGGTGGGTCTTCGACCGAAACGTCTTCGATCGCGTAGTCGCGCAGAGCGGTCGCCAAAATCCGCGGAACGTCCGCTCTCGGAATGCTGATCCGAACCTTCGGCCACCTTGTCTCGAGAACCTCACCGAGCGTCGCCAATTCTGCCGGTCGATCGTCCTCGGCGAACTGGAGCGTGACGATTTTTCGACCGGAAAATTGATCGATGATCCCTGCCAATGAGCCGTCGTACTGAATCAACCCGCTGGCAATGATCACGACCCGCTTGCAGAGCGCTGCCACGTCCTTCATGTAATGGCTCGTCAAGAGGATCGTGATTCGACGTTTCTCCTGATAGTATCGAAGGAATTGCTGAATGTTGTGCTGGGCAATGACATCCAACCCGATGGTCGGTTCATCGAGGAAAAGCACATCGGGCGAATGCAGCAATGCCGCAATCAGCTCCATCTTCATCCGCTCACCCAGTGACAACTCGCGGACGGGCTGTCCGAGCAGTTTGCTGACATCGAGTAGTTCGGTTAACTCGCCAAGCGTCGCATCGAACTCCGCCTTCGGCACGCCATAGATCTGCTGATGCAATCGATACGATTCTTGCGCAGGCAGGTCCCACCATAGTTGATTTTTTTGGCCCATCACCAGCGCGAACCGGCGGCGGTACTGGTTCTTTCGCTCCCAGGGGACGAATCCCATCACCGTCGCGGTTCCGCCGGACGGGTTGATCACGCCCGAAAGCAGTTTGAGCGTTGTCGTCTTGCCGGCGCCATTGGGGCCCAGAAAGGCGACGAACTCGCCCTGCTGGACTGTCAGATTGACGCCTCGAACCGCTTGCACCTCGCTGTACTCGCGTCGAAATAGCGATCGCACGCTCTCGGCCAGCCCCTCGCGTTTACGAAACACGCGGTAGGATTTCGTCAGCTCACGAACTTCGATAATCGGTGGCATAGAAAGCTGTTGGGGCGATAGGTCGGTTCCGCACAAGACTAGAGTCAAAACCCGTCGCAAACAACGGCCACGCCGTTCAAGCGTGGGTTCCGCCCCAGATGGCTGCGCACCGACAGCATCACCCATTCAGCGGAATTGATACAGCCATCAGGAGGTGTCCGGACTTCCCGATGCTTTCAACGTCTCAATCGCCCCCCGCCGGCGATCAAGCTTTCCAGCGCTGTCGATCAAGCTATACTGGCCGCGATTCACGGGAAAGCCGTGACTGAGTGCGTTGGGTTCCGGGCGACGATGGGTCGCTCGCGAAGCACGTGCGGACTTCCTCGATTCGATAGGGAAACCAGCGAACATGTGTGGCATCGTCGGATACGTCGGCACAGATCAGGCGTGCCCATTTCTGATCGAGGGACTGCGTCGCCTTGAGTACCGGGGCTACGACAGCGCCGGGTTGGCGATCGCCGACCTGGGGGGGATTCACGTCTGTCGGGCCGTGGGGCGGATCGAAAATTTGGCGGGGGAGGTTGCCGCGAAGCCGCTCTCGGGTCACGTCGGATTGGGCCACACGCGTTGGGCCACTCACGGACCACCGACTCAGGAGAACGCCCATCCGCACAGTGGCGGAAACGGGGAGGTCGTGATTGTTCACAATGGGGTGATCGAGAACTTCGCGACGCTCAAAGAGGAATTGATCGCAAAGGGATACGAGTTCAAATCGGCGACCGACAGTGAGGTTGTCGCTCACTTGATCGTGGAGGGGCTACGCCAAGTCGTCTGTGGCGATACGGCGGACCCAAACGCTCGCTACATCGCCGCGGTGACGTGGGCGCTGCAGCAGCTGCACGGGACGTATGGTTTGGCGATCCTTTTTCGCGCCCGACCGGAACTGATGATCGCCGCGCGCTTCGGCAGTCCGCTGGTGATCGGTGTCGGCCGCGGTGAGTACTTCCTCGGCAGCGACGCGTCACCGCTGTCCGGCTACACCGACCAAATTGTTTATCTGGCGGATCACCAATTGGCGGTGATCACACCCGAGGGATTCAGTGTTCGACATCGCGATCAGGGCGTGATCGCACCCAACATTGAGACCGTCGAGCTGAATTCGCTCGACGTCAGCCTCGAGGGGTTTGACCACTACATGCTCAAAGAGATCTACGAGCAACCCGAGGCACTCAAGAATGCGATGCGCGGGCGGTTGGACGATCAGGATGCGACCGCAAGGTTTGGAGGACTGAACCTCACCCCGCAACAAATTCGTGGGATCGATCGGATCATCCTCACCGGGTGCGGAACGTCTTGGCACTCGGCACTCGTCGGCGAGTACTTGATTGAAGAGCTGGCAAGAATCCCTGTCGAGGTCGAATACGCTAGCGAGTTGAGGTACCGCAACCCGCCGATCGATCCCAACACGTTGGTATTTGGTATCACCCAGAGTGGAGAAACCGCGGACACGCTCGCGGCGCTTCGCGAGACCAAACGAAAGGGGCATCGTACGCTCGCGATCTGCAACGTCGTGGGGAGCTCGATCGCACAGGCGGCCGACGGCGGCGTCTACCTCCACGCCGGTCCCGAGATTGGCGTGGCCAGCACCAAAGCGTTCACGTCGCAGTGCTGCGTCCTGGCCATGTTGGCGCTCTATTTCGGACGGATGCGGCATATCGGTTACGAGTCCGGTCGACGCGTCATCGAGGAACTCCGTACCCTCCCCACGTTGGTACAAAAGGCACTAACTTGCGACGCCCAGGTGAGGCAGGTGGCTGAGAAGTACAAGGATGCGACCAACTTCCTCTACCTTGGTCGACAGTACAACTTCCCGACGGCACTCGAAGGGGCGCTGAAACTCAAAGAAATCAGCTACATTCACGCCGAGGGTTATCCCGCGGCCGAGATGAAGCACGGCCCGATCGCGTTGGTCGATGCCGACACCCCGAGTGTTTTCATGATTCCGCGTGGGGCGACGTACGACAAAGTGATGTCCAACATGGAAGAGGTGAAGGCGCGGGGTGGCCCGATCATCGCCATCGCCGGGCACAATGATCCTCGGGTCGAAGCGGTGGCCGATGATGTGATCTCGGTTCCGGAATCGCCTGACTTTCTTCAGCCGATCGTCACGGTCGTGCCGCTTCAATTGCTCGCCTATCACATTGCGCTGCTGAGAGGGTGTGACGTCGACAAACCGCGAAATCTCGCCAAGAGCGTAACGGTGGAATAAGCCTCGCCTTCTCCGTTCCGCTTTTGGCCCTCTCCTACTCATCACCGATTGCAATCCGATGACCTCCACGTCCCGAACCAAGAAAACCGAAACTCGTCTTTCCGGGCTGAGCTACAGTGCCCGCAAGGCGTTGATCGTCAACATTGGCGAGAAAGCCGGTGCAGAGATCGCGGATTTATTGCAACAGATGGCCTCGGAGATCGAGGAGCTGCGCCGCACGAAGGTGAGCGTGACGCGAATCGTGCCTGGAGAACCGCGCTGAAGTCGTATCCCGGCCGCTCTTTCCTCATGCGATCAGCTCGGGGGCGCTCGGCATGGCACCAACTTTTGACCGCCGGGGCGGAGGGTTGTAGCGATCGGCGCGGCCGGGAAGCTGGCGGCGTCGGTTTGGATGTCCGATGGATCCGTTTTGCGGCTGGCCCATGTCGAGTGGCAAACGTAGGATTCGTACGATCGCCTGTTCGCGGTGATCGCCCAAATGAATCCTTGGCGTCGACGGCGCGGGCTTTACCACTTTCTACTTTGTGACCCCTTCTTGGGGGCGGTTGCCTCATCATGTCACGACGGATTTCACGGCCCGCGGTCGTTGCCCTCTCTCTCTCGAGTTTCATTGCCTATCCCGCTTCGGGGCAGGGTTTCGATCGGATGCAGGTCGCTGCTCCGGTCGTCGTTGCCGCTCCCGCAGTCGGGGCCGGCCAGGCGGTGGGGATGATGCCCGTGCGATCGGGATTGTTCGGTTGGCGAACCACGTGGGTGCCCGTGCTGCCTCCCGTGATCGTCACGCCTTCGGCGATTTCGTCGACATCGGTGCTACCGACGGCAGTGACCGGTGTGCCCAATGTGACGGGGGTCGTACAAACCCAATTCACTCCAGGTACCTTGCCAGTCGCTTCGGGGCAGGTGATGTCGGCTCGCCCCACTTGGGGACAACCGGTATGGGGTCAACCCACTTGGGGACAGCCGACGTGGGGGCAGCCCTCCGATGGGATAACCGGTGGGTTCATCGGTCAAACTGTTTCGCCACCCACGATTCAAGTGGTGCCAATCAACACGTTTCACCCGCAGTCAGTCATGTCCATGCAGTAGCGACACGCGATGGTGGTAAACCGAGAGGCCCGCGAGGGCGTGGTATAGCGCCCCGCATTCCAAGTCGAGGTGCGCGGTCCGCTCGAGCGAATCGCAGACGGCCTCGACGGCTCGCGAGACCCATGGTTCACTCAACGTTTCGTCGTCCGCTGCGAGGGCGATGAACTCGAGGACGTGGCCGGAGGTGCCGAGCGTTGCCGAGAGGTCCAGCGACCAATCGGGGCGCTCGAAAAACGAAGCGGAGAAAGTGCCGTCCGCGTTCTGAAATTCGCGCGCCTGTTGAATCGCCATTTCGGTGAGCGATGCCGCATCGGCCCACACCCCGGTCACAGCGTGTCCGGCCGCTTGATGGCGTCGCAGGAGCGTGGCGATGGCCGCCAAACGGTGACTCCCCCCGCAGGCGCTCGAGGGCGAAAGCAAGTCAATCTCCGAACGAAGGAGCGATTCGATGCTGTAGGAGTTCCCATCGCGCGCGACCCATCGGAAACGCGTGTCCCGGTAGGTCGACAGGGCGACAAGGGTCCAGCTGTATTCGCGTTCGAAATTCATGGGGACGTCCCACTCGATCTGCCGCAGCCAGTCGGCCACCTCAAACGTTCCCGCGCTGGTGACGATTTCCTGATCGAGCGGAAGATCGCATCGCGTGAGGTAAGCGAGCCATTGGTCTCGGTGACCAGGCCCCCGCTTGGAACCCGGGTCGACATCAAATCTCAGCCCGCGACGAACGCGTGGGCCGCTCGACTCGATCGATCCGTCTGCCGACGCGACTTCGAATCGGTCACCCGCGCGCGGGGTAAAGCCATTGACGGGTCCACCGGCGAGAATGAATTCGACGGCGGCTTGGCGTCCCGTCGGGGTAACGATCGTGAAATCGCGACCATAAGCCAGAATTCCGTGAAAAATCTGCCACGCCGCTTGGGTGTCGAGGGAGAGTTGGCGATTCTCCAAGTTGTCGTCGAGGCACTTCTGCACGCGGTTCAACAAGTTCGGCGGTACGCCTTCACTGGCGTCCAAGTCGCCGGTGGAATCGCGAGATTCCGTCGCCTCCGGCAGAACGGTCGCCGCCGAATCGATCATCAGTGGTACGTCGTTGAGAGGGCAGCCGAGGCTGCAAAGCCATGCTACGATCATCCCGATCGCAGAAAGTTTCTGCGTTGAGGTGGCAGTTCGATTTTGCTGACACGAATCGTCTGTCACCCGGATTTCCTAAATCGTAGAATGGGCGCAATCCATGGCACAAGTGTTGCCGTATCAGTCGGATGACTGAAGGGTCTGCCAGTTTGATTCACCGTTAACGTTTTGCCAAACGAGTTTGACATGGGGATATTGCTGTTCATTATTCCGCCGTTCCTGCTGAGCTTGTATGCCCAGTACAAAGTCAAATCCGCATTTGCGGAGATGAAAAAGATTCCCGCCAATATGTCAGGGTTTCAGGCGGCGCGAAGGATGCTTGATCAATCGGGGCTGCATTCGGTGGGGATCGAAGAGGTACCGGGTGAGCTCTCGGACCACTACGACCCGCGAGCCAAAGTGCTGCGGCTGAGTCACGATGTCTATCACGGGCGATCGATGTCCGCGCTTGGGGTTGCCTGTCACGAGGCGGGTCACGCTTTTCAGGACGCCGAACGATATGCCCCTCTGGTGATTCGGAATCTGGCCGTTCCGACGGCAAATATTGGCTCGAGCGCCGGCGGGTTGCTGTTGATGCTAGGTGTGGTCATGCAGTTGCCCGCGTTGCTGTGGGTCGGAATCGCGTTGTTCTCGGCGGTCGTTTTTTTCCAGCTGGTGAATCTGCCGGTCGAGTTCGATGCGTCAGCGCGTGCCAAGCGACAATTGGTCGACCTTGGAATGATCACGGACCAGGAGTCGTACTATGTCAGTAGGGTTCTCAACGCGGCCGCGCTCACCTACGTTGCCGCGACGCTGCAATCGGTGATGACGCTGCTGTGGTACCTCCTGCATGCGTTAGGCGATCGCCGCTGATCGGCCTGTTTCCACCGTTTTGCTCGCAGATCCTTACCCAGGATGAGTCTGAGTGCCCCGATCGACAGCCGAAACGGAGTTGTTGCCGGTTCCCGATGAGAAAACGCTTGCGACGCATGCCAGTGGCCCGTCGGGGACGTTGCCGCTCAGTGACGAAATGCTGCGACAGTGGTCCAGTGGTGATTTGTTCGGACTGACCCAAAGTGCCGGAATGGGGTGGGACCCCAAGCGGTTGATGGGTGACCAGTACTTGATCCTCAGCACCCAAGGCGGTGTCAGAGAACCCGATGGGTCGCCGGTCGCACTGGGCTATCACACGGGTCACTGGGAAGTGGGTTTGTTGGTTCGCGAGGCCGCGCGGACGATCGGCGATTTTGATGGCGTTCCCTACGCGGCCTTTTGCAGCGATCCCTGTGATGGACGGACGCAGGGGACGCGGGGGATGTACGACAGTTTGCCCTACCGCAACGATGCGGCGATTGTCCTACGCCGGCTCATCCGCTCGCTTCCCCGCCGCAAGGCCGTGATTGGTGTGGCGACCTGCGACAAGGGTTTACCGGCGATGATGCAGGCGCTCTGCGGTTGTCGTGATTTGCCATCGGTTTTGGTACCCGGAGGAGTAACCTTGCCGCCCACAGTCGGCGAAGACGCCGGCAAGGTGCAATCGATCGGTGCTCGTTACGCTCATGGTGAAATCACGCTGCAGCAGGCGTCACTCGAGGGTTGTCGCGCTTGTGGAACTCCGGGAGGTGGCTGCCAATTCTTAGGGACGGCGGCAACGGCGCAGGTTGTGGCGGAGGCGCTCGGAATGACTGTGCCCCACGCGGCGCTGGCGCCCAGCGGTCAACCGATTTGGATCCGGCTGGCTCACGATAGTGCTCTGGCGGCGGCGCGGCTAGTTCGCGACCAGCGAACGCTGCGAGATATCGTGACGGATGCCGCGATCGAAAATGCGATGCTGATGCACGCGGCCGTTGGCGGCAGCACCAATCTCTTGCTGCACATCCCCGCCATTGCCGCCGCCGCCGGGCTGACGCGTCCAGACGCCGAGGCATTTCGAAAGGCAAACGCCGCGGTTTCGCGAATCGTCGATTGCTTGCCTAACGGTCCCGTCGGTCATCCGACCGTGAGAATGTTTTTGGCTGGCGGCGTTCCCGAAGTCGCTTGGCACCTCCGCGAATTGGGGCTTTGGAACGGCGACGCTTTGACCGCCAGTGGTCTGACGTGGAACCAGATACTCGACCAGTGGCATTCATGCGAGCGCCGCGCCGTCTGCCGCGAGAGACTTCGCGCCAGCGATGGGGTCGACCCAGACGATGTGATCATGCCGCCTAACAGGGCAAAGGCTCGCGGGTTGACCAGTACGGTTTGTTTCCCGACGGGTAACCTTTGCCCCGAGGGTGCGGTGATCAAGGCAACCTCGATCGATCCGAGCGTGGTCGATGGAGATGGGGTTTATCGAAAGACCGGTCCCGCGCGCGTTTTCACGAGCGAGCGCGAGGCAGTGGCGACCGTCAAGGGTCAAACCGATCGTCCCATTCTACCCGGGGACGTGATGGTCCTGATCGGCCGCGGCCCGTTGGGATGCGGGATGGAAGAGACCTACCAAATCACATCGGCGCTCAAATTTTTGCCGTGGGGAAAGGACGTTGCCCTGGTGACTGATGCGAGATTCTCGGGTGTCAGCACCGGAGCTTGCATTGGTCACGTCGGTCCCGAAGCGTTGGCTGGAGGTCCGATCGCCAAGGTCCGCGACGGCGACCGGATTCAGATCGAAATCGACCGCGTGAATATGGTGGGTCGGGTTGATTTGATCGGGATCACTGACGAATCGGGGCAGCATCGAGCGCTCGATCACCAGCAGGCCTCAACAGTTCTGCGTGAGCGGGCGCCGCATCCCGAACTTCGGCCCGATGACGCGATGCCCGATGACACACGGCTCTGGGCGGCATTGCAGCAGGTCGGCGGCGGCACCTGGGGCGGTTGTGTCTACGATGTTGACGAGATCATCGAAACCCTTCGGATGGGCACGAAGGCTCGCCGCGGTAAGTAGCGATTGGGTCTTCGGTCTGCTGAGCCATCAGAGATCCATACTTCGACCACGCGGAATCGATCAATGCGGTTTGGAATTTTAGGGACGGGACGAATCACGCGGCGGTTGGTCGCTGATTTACAGACCACGCCGGGCGTTTCGGTGGCCGTCATCGGCAGCCGCGAGCTTGAGCGGGCGCGGTGGAGTTGCGGTCAATACGGCGTGGCGAACGCGGTCGCAGGATACGAGAACGTGATCGCCCGCGATGACGTCGATGCCGTTTACATCGCCCTGCCACCGAGCCTCCACGGGCAGTGGGCGATCGCGGCCGCGGTCGGCGGCAAACACGTGCTTTGCGAGAAGCCGCTTGCAACCACTCTCAATGAGGGCGCGGCGATCGCCACCGCCTGTGCTCAACACCGTGTCCGTTGGCTCGATGCGACGGCCTGGCTCCACCACGAGCGGACCGAGGCGATGGTGCGATGGGTCGATGAAGGTCGCCTTGGCGAATTGCGACACCTCAGCGCCTCGATCTCTTTTTTTGAACCTTTTCAGGATGACGAGCACCGACTCAACGTCCAATTGGGTGGTGGGTGCTTGCTCGATTTGGGTTGGTACGCCGTCGGATCTGCGATCCTGGCTGCCGGGCCACTTCGGCGGGTGTACGCGAATAGCCTGATGCGGGAGGGCGTTCCGATCCGCACGTCGGCGATGCTCTGGTTCGACAACGATGTCACGGCCACGATCAATTGCGGTTACGATACGGCAACGCGAAAATGGATCGAATGGGCAGGGACCGATGCGGCGATCGTTTGCGACGATTTTTCGCGTCCCTGGCCCGATCGGCCCGCGCGGTTGTGGATTCATGATCGCTCGGGCGCAGTTCAGTCGCATCAATTCGAGGGCTCGCAGGAGCAGCGAATGATCGCGACGTTGGCGAGCGATCGCGATCTGTCCGCTTATGCGAAACAAGCCTTGCGTACGCAGGCGGCGGTCGATGCAATGATTCGTAGTTCCCAATCCGAACGAGTGGAGACGGTGGCATGCGATTGATTCTGGCAACCATACAGCCCACCAAGTTATCGACGGTTCGCGAAGCGCTCGCGCGGATCGGCGTGGCCTCGTTGACCGTTTGTGATGCTCAGGGTTATGCCCGCCAGCGCGGACAAACCGCGAGGTTTCGTGGCAATGAGTACCGTGTCGATCTACTGCGTAAGGTGATGATCGAAATCGGTGTCGAAGACCATCAGATGGAAGAGGTGATCGACACGCTGCGGGCTGCGGCGCGGACCGGTCGCGAAGGTCAGATCGGGGACGGGAAGATTTTCGTGTTGCCCTTGTCCGCTACGGTCGATATCGGTAGCGGATCGCCCGATCTCGTCGGTGTACCCCAGTGATGGACGATCCCACGGCGATCGACCCTGGGCTGTGCGGGCAACTGCGTCGCGATCCGCCGCGTGATGAGCAGGCTGGCGTCTGGTTCTTTTCGGGTGATTTGATTTTTGCGGGACGGGTTCGGGCGGCGGCGGAATCGGCGGGCTTCGGATTCGCGTTGCTAGGTCAGTGGCCAAAGCCCGATCAAGATCGCCCGCTGGACGGAGCAGTGCCGGCATTCGTGGTCGTCGATTTATCGACCCGTTCGGCGGCTTCGGCCGAGGTTTGTCGTCTGTCAAAGGAGCAATTTCCACGAGCAAAGACCATCGCCTACGGTCCGCATGTCCAGGCCGGTCGGTTGGCACAGGCTCGGCGTGATGGATTTGACAACGTTCTCACGAGAGGCCAATTCGACTCGATGTTGCCGACGTTGTTTCACTAGCCCACGTCGAAAGGATTCGCTCGCATGGCACGCAACGAACAATTGATCCGTCAGCACAAGGTCCTGCAGTTGCTCGAAGCCTCTCGGTTCGGTCGGACGCTCGAGGAGCTTCGAGACGAGTTGGTGCAGGACCTTGGGCTCTCGAATTTGCACGAACGCACCGTTCGCCGTGATGTCGACGCGCTGACGGCCGCCGGGTTCGACATCCGCCTCGAGACACTCGATCGTGGTCGTGTCTACAAGCTCGGTCGCGTCGAACGCGGGGTCCACAAGATCACCATCTCATCGACCGAATTGATCGCGTTGTCGATCGGCCGTGAATTGTTGTTCCCACTACTTGGCACCCAGTACTGGCATGGAATCGAATCGTTTTGGAACAAACTACGGGATGAGGTACCCGAGGGCGTTTGGGAGCACTACCAGCGGTATCGCAAAGCGCTGCATGTCTTCGGATCGCCGAGTAAGTCCTACGAGCGACACGAGGGGATGTTGCGAACGATCAACCGCGGGATTGTCGAACATCGCGTGTTGGAGGTGGAGTACGAGTCGGTGGGAAAACCGGCAACCGCCCGCTTTATTGAACCCTACGGATTGGCGGTATATCAAAGCAGCATCTATGTGGTCGCGGTCGCCAGTGAGGTGACCGATCCCGAGGATCGCCTTCGTCACTGGAAACTCGATCGGTTTCGACGTGTGGAGGCACTCGACAAGTGGTTCAAGCCTGACCCTACGGTCGACTTAAACGAACACCTGAGCCGTTCGATCGGAATTTTTTCGAGCGAGACCGCGGTGATGGTCAAGATCCTATTGGGTAAGCGCGCCGCGGCTTGGGTTCGAGAGGACCCTTGGCACCCCGATCAGGTTTTCGAGAAACGTCACGATGACTCGGCGATGTTGACCGTGCCGACGTCGCATCCTCGCGAATTGATGCCCAAGGTTTTGCAGTTGGGGGCAGACGCCGAGGTGCTGGAGCCCGAATCGTTCCGCACGGCGATCGCCGAAGTGGTCAAGCACATGGCCGCGTGTTACTTCGGCGACGCTACGGTTGAGCCGGCGGGCCACTCGACGTAGCGAAGCCCGCAGACGCCCGCTGCATCGGGCGGCGGTGAGAGTCGCTTCGCGTCGAGGGAGTGGCACGAGGCGTACTGGTAGGCCAAAGCCAGACCTGACGGTGAGCTGATCTCGGGCACCTCGTGGACGCGGACGATCACCTGGTCATAAAGATTCTGATGACCGGGCTGATTCGTCTGTTCGATCCGATCGAGCGCCGCGATGGTTTCGGGAAAGTCAGGCCTGGCGATGGTCCATACCTCACCTCGAATCCAATCCAGATCCGATCGCTCCCCGTCAAACCGGATGGCGGGATAGGGGCCGAGGTCATAGAGCCGTCCGAGCACGAACGCGTGCCTCACCCCGATCGGTTGCCGCGGCCACATCCGCTCGCGACATTGGCCGCGTTTGAGTGTTCCATAAACGAAGAAATCGCAGATCATCACTCACGTGACCGAAGGGGTCCTGCGGATATCACCGTTGCTGGAATCGCCACGGAATCGCCATCGACGCATTCCGCGCGGCTACCGGCGTCGAAGTGCGAGCGTCGCGCCCAACCCAATGCTCGACGAACAGCCATACTCTCATGATCTACGGCGGGAATCACCCGGGAGATGCTGGTGAGCTTACCAACCACCTTCTCCCCCGCCTGCAACTGAGCGCCCACGGAAACCCTCGCCAGCGCCTCCCTATCGTCGCACGCTAAGTCCCAACGGACGAGCTTTTTCTGCACTTGGCCCAAGGCGTCGAGCCTCGCGACAGTCTCCTGACCCAGATAGCATCCCTTGGTGAAGGAGATTGCCACCGCGTCTCGGTCGGCCTCTTGCGGCAGGTTGCTTGAATCGAAATCGACGCCGAACCAGGGAAATCCCGATGCGATCCGCAGGTCGTGAAAGTCTTCCAGGGTTGCCGATGCGATTCCATCCTCAGCGATTTGTTCACAAAGCACCGCGAGCTCCGGCCGCGGCGCAACCACCAAGACCGCGGAGCCCGCAATCCATGGAACCTGGTAGAGCTCAGCGGTGACACGATTTCCATTTCGCGTCAGTTCAAACGGTGCCGACTGCAAGTCGCGCGTGGCCGAATGCGTCAACGGGCTACGATCCCAGCGATCGACGAAGATGAGCACCCCGCCGAAGTCGGACGATCGATCCTCGGGAACCGAATCTTCGCGAAGCGTGTAGCGGTCGAGATGTTCTGCTGTCGATACGCACTGATTGGGGGCGCCCACCAGGCGTAGGCCCGAATCGGTCCGATACACGCAGAAGTGTGCGAGCGTCTTTCCACGAACGTCGGTGATGAACGCCTCACAACCTTGGCGCGGATCGAGCTTGACGACATCGGCGGTGCAGAGGTTTTGGACGATCCTGACGGCATCCTTCCCAACAACGTCCAGCACCGATAGCTCGGGAACGATCACGAACGGCATGGCTCAAGCATCGGACGAGGGAAGGGTCGATGGGAAAGTCGGGTCGGCAGAGGTCATGATTTTCGCGCGTTCCTATCCCGGCTCAAACTCGTGGACAAAAAGACCACTTCTCAGTTTTGGCTCAAACCACGTTGACTTGGGGGGCATAATTTCGCCGGCATCGCTGACGCTGAGCAATTGCTCAATGGTGGTAGGATACATCGAGAAAGCGACAGACATTTCGCCCGAATCGACGCGATTCTCAAGTTCAGTCGTGCCACGAATCCCGCCCACGAAACCGATTCGGGAATCGGTGCGAGGATCCCTGATCCCAAGAAGCGGCTCGAGAACGCGAGATTGCAAAAGCGAAACATCGAGCGAAGCGATGGGGTCGCGTGAATCGATCGACTGCGGAGGAAACGTCAAGCGATGCCAACGCCTATCGACGTACACACAGACCGATCCCGAAGTGGGAGGAACCGGATCGGATGTGACAACGACGTCACCGACCGCACGCAACCGCTCGATCAGGTCCTCAGGGGTGAGGCCACCCAAGTCGCTCACAACGCGATTGTAAGCCAGAATCCGCAGTTGGCTGGCGGGGAACATGACCGCGAGGATCCGATTGTATTGTTCATTTCCGCTGTGGTGAGGGTTCGACTTCTGTCGCTCGGTCGCTGCCCGTTCTGCTCCGGCGGTGCGATGATGACCATCAGCGATGTAAAGCGCTTCGAGTCGTTCAAATGCGGCCACGTAAGCGTCCGCCGATGCAGTCGCCCACACCGTGTGCCCCACGCCGTCAGCGGCAACGAAGTCGATCAGGGGAGCTTGTCGCACGTCCTCGTCGATGAGTTGTTGGATGGTGGGCGTGTCGCGGAAGGTGAGGAAGACCGGTTCGGCGTGGGCGCTGCAAACCAACATGTGACGTGTCCGATCGTCTTCCTTGTCCGGTCGAGTTTTCTCGTGCTTTTTGATCCGATCCGTGCGGTACTGGGCCGCGTCACAGCAGCCGACAATGCCGTACTGTTCGCGACCTTGAAAGGTTTGGCGGTAGATCCAAATGCCTGGCGACGGCGTTCGACAAAGCAACCCTTTGTCGATCATGGCTTGCAGATTCCGCGAGGCCGTCTCGTAGACTTCACAGGCGTAAGGGTCAGTTCCCGGAGGCAAATCGATCTCGGAACGGACGACATGGAGGAAACTGTCGGGATTGCCGGCGGAACGCTGTCGAGCCTCTTGGGTGCTGATCACGTCATACGGCTCGCACGCGATTCGGGCAGCCAGATTCGCGGGGGGCATCAGCGGCCGGAAGGCGTGAATCTTGATCATGTTGAAATGTAGAACGTTGGGTTTGGGCAGGTAACGGAGGCCAGGGTCGGACTCAGTGCGTTACGACCACGGCGTTGGCGACACCCTGGCTCGTGTGCGACAGGACGAGGACGGCCGGGATCGGTAGCGGGCGTGACGAATGCGAAAATCGGGAGGCAAGGGTTGGCGTGATCGCCCCATGGTCAGGCTGAGCCGGGATCCGTGAGTTGATCAGCGAGAGTACCGCAATCAGTAGCGATACCGACGAGGAAGCGGCGCCGCAGTGTCCCGCGTGGGCGATCCCCGCGACCATCGGCACACCGGGCAAAATTTCGGCGACAGCATCCGCTTCGGCCGCATCTCGATGAGGATCCCCCATGCCGTGCGAAACGATCAAACCGATCGCGTCTGGCGTGCGACGTGATTGTTCGAGAGCCGCCTGAATCGCCAAAATGATGGCGGTCGATGAACCTCGTTTCGACGCTGCCGGCGAGGCGAATCGCGAGCTCCCCGAAGCCACAGTGGCCAGAATCGAGGCCTGCCGTGAGTGGGCGGCACGGCGAGTCTCCAAGACCATCGCCACGGCCGCTTCACCTCCGATCACACCGTCGGCATCCACGCCGTGTGGCCGGCAGGACTGAGAGACGGGATCGCGAAGCTTGGGGATCGGCCAATCACCCCGGTAGACCATGTAAGTCTCGTCGATGCGGGATCCGGTCCCGCCGCAGATCACCGCATCGGCAATACCCCGTCGAAGCACCGCAAGCGATTCGATCAAAGCCGAAGTGCTCGAAACGTCGCCTGAGACGAGGGTATTGTTCGCTCCGGTGGCCCCGATCGAGATGCCGACATGGCACGCGGGCATGTTGGGCAAATACTTCAACATCCACAGCGGCATCACTTCCCTCATCGCCGCCTCACCGAATCGACTAAGCGATGCTTTGCCGTTTTCGTCTTTGGAATGTTCGACCGCATCGAGCAATTCCAGCGCGGGTCCGTAGAGCATCTGCGAGCCGAACACGGTCGCGATTCGGCTTTTGTCTAAGGTTCCATCGGAGACCACGGTGCCCAAACACGAAGCGTCGATTGCCATCTGCGCGGCGGCAAACGCGGTCTGCAACTCGCGGCCCATGACCTTGAGGGCCTTCCGCGGGCGCACGAACTGAGCGGCATCGAATCCGGTAATCGGGGCACCCACCCAACTTCCCGCACTGGGCAATTGTTGCCAGCCGCGCGCCGGTCGTGGGCCATCATCGCACCGGTTCTCAAGGCTGGTGATCCCACTCCGCCCGCTGACCAACGAATCCCAAATCGAATCGACGCCGACACCGATCGCGGTTACGGCGCCAAGGCCGGTAATGACCACGTCCGACGAATTTGGCATGGGTATCGATCAGGCTCGGGGCTTTAGCCAATCTTGGTCGACTTCGATGGGTCTTTCTTGCCATCGTCGTCGGGTGAATCGTCGTGCAGCGCTTCGGGAATGTCCGAATTCTTCGTCGGCAGCACGTTGTGATAAACGGCAAACTCGACGTCGTCGGTACTCTCTTTGCGTTCCACCGGTTGGTCGGTCAATTCGGCCTGAGAGATAATCGTTTCAATCACCTTGCGTTCGACAATCTGATTCCTGAGCGCGTCCATCTGTCCCGACTTCTCAAGGCGGGCGCGAACCCGTCGTGCCGGGACGTCGCTCTGTGTTGCGATCAATTGGATTTCGGCATCGTAATCACCGGCTTCGGCTTCGACTTTCAATTCCTCGGCAATCTGCTCGAGAATGAAGTGCTCTCGCAATGCCAGCTCGGTGGCCGCTTGAGCATTCTGTCGTGTCGCGTTGACGTAAGACCGAATCTGATCCTCCGAAAATCCACTTCGTCGCAGCTCGAGAATCTTCCGTTCCAATTCACGTGCCGTCTGCCGACGGACCAGGTTGTGCGGCAATTCGAATGTCGCGTCGTCGGTCAGCAATTGAACAACCGCCGCTCGCACGGCTTGTTGTTCGCGATAACTTGCCTGCCTCCGCAGACTGTCCTGAACGAAAACGCGGAAGTCATCGATCGAATCGAAGTCCCCCAACTCCTTAAGGTAGGCAGGCGTCAATTCGGGGAGCGTTTTGTGAAGCACCTCAACGACATGAAATTCGGCCTCGATCTCTTTGCCACGGCGGTCAGGATCTTCGACCGAATCGCTGATCTTGACCACACCCTTTCGCGTTTCGCCCTCGACGGCGCCGTTCATCAAATCACCGAAGTTCTCGCAAATCGCATCCGACAGGCTGAGTCGTTGGGTGAGCGTGACTCGTTCCTCGTCCATCTCGCTGAGCACACGTCCGTTCTCCTTGAACGTCGCCGTGATCAGCAATTTGTCGCCGGCAACGGCCGCTTCATCGGTTGCTTCGAGGCTCGCATTGCGGCTGAGAAGGCGCTCGATCGCGGCATCGATGTCCGCGTCGGTCGTCTCTTCGACCGGACGCGTCAATCGAAGTCCCTGCCATTTCGGCGTTTCAAACTCGGGTCGTACCTCGATCGTGAACTGGTATTTAAAATCACCATCCTCAGGCAATTCCACCGAATCAAAGTCAAACGAGGGTTCACTGATCGCAGAAAACGAATCCCCACTGGTGACCTGCGCCAGGCTGTCCATCACCAGACTACTCTTGACCTGCTCGTGGACCCGCTCTTTGAACTGTTTCTCAACCAATTTCCGCGGAGCCCGGCCCTGTCGGAACCCCGGGACCTGTGCATCGGGCACCAATTCGTCGAACGCCGTTTGCAGGTATCGGCGGACCTCATCCTGGGGGATAGTAACGACAACCTCCCGCACGCAAGCCTGTGGTTTCGCGATGGAAACCTCGAGCGTTAGCGATGGTTTGTCGGCGGGGGCATCAGTGAGTTCCGAAGTGGACATCCTTCGATTGACCTATAAAGGGAAGCGGTAGCTTGCGAGCAAATGGGTTGACACGGGCAGGAGCCGAGGGGACGGAAGTTTAACCAATCTTTCCCCGCTGGGCGAGGTCTGGCGATCGAAATCGACAGGCCGGGCCGGCCCGCGACGTTACCCGTAAACGGGCGGGATGCCGCAGGGCCCGCGATTGCTATACTCAGAGCCGCAGGACCCTTGGCGCAGGCTCTTGGCCGCGGGCTCACCGATAATTCGGCGGCAGCGTTGTCGGCGGACGTGGTCATCAAAAAAACTGGCTTCCCCACCGCGTGGTACCGCATACCATGAAGATCGATGAACTTCGGTCGCTCGTTCGTGACATTCCCGACTACCCCAAACCGGGCATTTTGTACCGGGACATCACACCGCTGCTGGCCCATCCCCAGGCGTTGTCGGCTGTCGCCGAACAGATGGCGGCCCCGTTCGTTGATCAACGCATTGATGTGGTCGCGGCGGCCGAGGCTCGTGGCTTCATTTTTGCCGCACCGCTGGCGATGCGACTCGGCGCGGGGTTCGTCCCGATCCGGAAACCTGGGAAACTTCCCTACGATCGGCATTCGCTCAAATACGACCTCGAATACGGGACCGATGAGCTGCAGATTCATATCGACTCCATCAACCCCGGGCAGCGTGTGTTGTTGGTCGACGATTTGCTCGCGACCGGCGGAACGATGGAGGCCTGCTGTCGCTTGCTCGAGAATTGTCGCGCGGAAATCGTGGGGTGTTCCTTCCTCATCCAACTTGTTTCGCTCGGTGGCCAGGCGCGGCTTGAACCCTACCCCACGCACGCCCTGTTGCGTTACGAGTCGGTGCCAAGCGATGCGCGATCGAGGCTGGAGGATATCGATGCCTAGAAGATCGTGCGGGGTCGCACAACCCTCGGAATCGCGATGACTCACGACGTCAATCCGGCACTTCCGGATCCTCCCGAAAGCGAATTGCCGGCGACGAAGGTTCGAACGTTCCCCCAGACCGCCGGCGTCTACTTGATGAAGGATTCATCGGGTCGCGTGATCTACATCGGCAAAGCGAAGAACCTGCGGAGCCGCGCGGGGAGCTACTTTCTTAAGGCGGCGCAAGCGGACCAGCGGACCGCCGATTGGATTGGCGAGGTTGCCGATATCGATTACGTGGCATGTGACAGCGAGGTCGATGCGCTGCTGACCGAAGCGCGGCTGATCAAGGACATCCAACCCAAGAACAATCGCGATCTCAAGGACGACAAGTCTTTCCCCTACCTGATGATCTCGATGCGAGAGGATTTCCCGCGGGTGGAAATCACTCGCCAGCCGATGCAGAAGGGCGTCAAACTGTTTGGCCCGTTCACCAGTGCGGGCGCGCTGAGGGGTGCGATTCAGGTGTTGCAGAGGATCTTCAAGTTCCGCACCTGCGCTCTCGACATCCAAGAGGGCGATGAGAAGTGGCGTTGGTTTCGCCCCTGTCTACTCGCCAGCATCGATCAATGCACAGCCCCTTGCCACATGCGGATTTCCAAGGCGGACTACCGCCGTGACATCAAGCGATTGGTCACCTTTCTAGAGGGCGGAAAAACGAAACTGCTCCGTGATATGCGCGCCGAGATGTTGCAGGCGAGCCAGTCGCTCGATTTCGAGCGGGCGGCGGTGCTTCGCGACGAGATCACTATGATCGACAGGCTCGAAGAACGAGGAGACCTCGAGACACATGCCCAGCCCGAAGTGTTTTATATCGACCCGCAGAAAGGGTTGGCAGGATTGCGTAAGGTGCTCTCGCTCGATCAGGTACCGCGAGTGATCGAGGGCGTCGATATCGCCCACCTCGGCGGCGGCGAGACGGGCGCGAGCCTTGTTCAATTCATCGACGGACTTCCCTTCAAGCCGGGCTATCGGCGATTTCGGATTCGCGACGTCAGCGGGATCGATGACTTTCGCAGCATCTACGAAGTCGTTTCCCGTCGATTCCGTCAGCTCAGCGATGACAGCGAAGCGTTCCCGAATCTGCTGCTCATCGACGGGGGCAAGGGGCAGCTCAACGCCGCGTCGGCCGCGTTTCGAGATCAGGGAATCTCTCCTCCGACGTTGATCTCGCTTGCCAAGCGCGACGAGGAGATTTACCGTCCTGGAGAGGCCGAGCCGCTAAAGCTGTCGAGGAATTCCTTCGCTCTTCGGCTGCTGCAGTACGTTCGAGACGAGTCGCATCGATTTGCCCAGCACTACCACCACCTATTGCGAAACAAGTCGACATTCGACCGCTAAGTCTAGCCCTGGCGTTTCTGGTAGATGGCGGTCAGCAGCGATTCGCTATCTTTGAATTTCTTGCCGCCAACGGTGGCCTCATCGATCAGCAGCCTCGCGTCGCTTTCGCCGTGCCCCAGCGCCAAGAGGGCGTCGAATGTATCGGTCAAGACTGCCGTCGACAGGTCGGGTGCGTCGCCCACCGTCTCTCGATCGACCATCAGTGCGAATCGAGGCATTTTGCGTCTGAGTTTGGCAATGATTCGCTCGCTCGTGGCCGGGCCAACGCCCGGCAGGGCCGATAGCGCCTTGGCGTCTTGATGCTCGATCAGGAGGGCCAATTCTTTGACGGGTCGAACCATGGCCCGCAACGCCTTTTTTGTGCCCACCCCATCCACGCTGCAAAAAAGTTCAAAGAATTGCCGCTCGGGCTCGGTAAGGAATCCGATCAACCTCGGTGTCAATCGGCCGCCCTGAGCCGCGTTTCCATCGATGAAGTCGATTGTGAACAGCCGCACGCGTTGGCCGATCTTGGCTTGCAGCTGTCGCCGCGTGTAATCGCCAACGAGTACCTCGTATTCGAACGGCGGAAGGTCGATAACAATCGCCTCCTCGCCGACACGAAGTAAGTCACCCGAAATGTTGATAATCAACCGAGAATGCCTTTGGGAAATCGTTCTAAGTGGTGGCTGCAGATCGCGATCGCCAAGGCATCGGCGACATCGTGTGGTTCGGGAATGGTGGAAAGCTTCAATTGCAACTTGACCGCCAACTGCATTTGGCTCTTGGCGGCGCGACCGTTTCCCGTGAGAGTCTTTTTGATCCGCGTCGGTTCGTAGCTGGTGACCGGAATCCCGGCCAGGCCCGCAGCCAGGCAGATCACGCCGCGCGCGTGTCCCATCAGGATCGCCGTTCGCACTCGCTCGTAGTGCGAGAATAGTTGCTCGATCGCCATCCGCTCGGGACGGTGCGTGGCGATGATTTCGTTGACTCCATTATGTAGCTCGGCCAAACGCGCTTCGATCGACCCCTTGGCCCGAGTTCGCACGACGCCGGCCTCGCAGAGCCGCATCCCAATGCCGTCGCACGCGATCACACCATAACCGGTCGTATTGAGACCCGGATCGATTCCAAGAATCTTGATCATCGGGTGCTACTTTTTCTCCCAGCTCGTGCCGTCTTTCTTGTCGAGTAAGGCAACCCCGACATGGGCGAGCCGGTCGCGAATCAAGTCCCCGGTCGCAAAGTCTTTCCGCGATCGAGCTTCTTTTCGAAGGTCGATCAGAAGTTGCATCAAGCCATCGACCAGAACCGTCGCGTCCTCGCCGCCGCCGCTGGGAACCGCGGGCGGCCTGCGAAACAGTCCGAGCACCGAGGTCAGTTCTCTGATGACCGATGCCACGGCAACAAGCGCCTTGGTCGCTGGCGCTTCGGCATCGCCGCCACTCGAGAGCGAGTGTTGATCGATGTGCCGGTTGGCGGTTCGAAGCAGATCGAACAAGACACTGATCGCCAAACCCGTGTTGAAGTCATCGTCCATTGCGGAGAGGTATTTCTCTCGCAATCCGAGTAGTTCACCGAGCGTCGGATCGCTTCCCGCTTCGAGTGAAAAATCGAAACGGCTCTCGGGTGCCGCGAGGTCGTAGAACGACGTACCGACGATCTCACCATAACGTTCGAAGAAGCGATAAAACGCCTCGAGCGAAGCTCCTGATTCCTGCAATCCATCTTCGCCGAAAACGATCGTCGATCGGTAATGGGTTCGCAGCAAAAAGAAACGAACGCGTTCGCCTGTGTGACGACGGATCAAGTCGGCTAAGCCGCCCGCCCCTTTGCTGCGGCTTATTTTCCCCGACGCATTCTCGGGCGATGATTCGCGATCGCTTTTGCCGCCGACTTTCCCTTTCTCGCCGGCCCGCATCAGGCCGTTGTGCATCCAGTACTGGACCATCGGCGCGTCGTGGCAACAACTGCTCTGCGCCCGTTCGTTCTCATGGTGGGGGAACATCAGGTCGAGACCGCCGCCGTGAATGTCGAAGGTTTCACCGAGCAGGGCATGGCTCATTGCAGAACATTCGATGTGCCACCCCGGCCGTCCCTTGCCCCAGGGACTGTCCCAGAATGGTTCGTCCGCCCGCGCCGATTTCCAAAGCGCAAAGTCGCTCGCGGAACGTTTCTTTCCGGCGGCTTCCCCGCCCTCACCCTGCATCGCATCCAGCGTCCGATTGGACAGCTGACCGTAGCCCGGGTCCTTCGTGACATCGAAAAAGACGTCGCCGTCGACGGCATAGGCGTAGCCCTTCGCTTCGAGTCGCCCAATGAATGCGATGATCTCCCCCATGTGGTCCGTTGCTCGGGGAAGGTGATCAATTTGGTTGACCCCGAGTTCCTTCAGGTTGGACAGATAGTCGGCCGTCATCTCGACCGCGATCTGACTCATGGGGATCCGCCGGTCGCGGCTTTTGGCGATCAACTTGTCATCCACATCGGTGATGTTGACCACCCAGGTCACCTCGTAGCCGCTGTACCGCAGGTAACGCTTGATCGTGTCGAAGATGACCGGACCCACCATGTGCCCGATGTGAGATTCTGCGTAGACGGTTGGCCCACACAAGTACATTCCGACGTGGGGTGGTCGCAACGGACGGAACGGTTCCTTGACCTTGCTGAGCGTGTTGTAGACGCGAATTTCAGCCATTTTTTTGTCGGAGTCGGCTGACATGGCGACAGGGGCCGTGGCGGTGGTCATGGGATACCCGAAGGCGTGAACTGAGGATCGTGCGGCAATCGCACTCAAGCGGTCGTGAGTCAATCCGCGGCCTGCGGGTCGCTCCCTCGGCGGCAGTATACGGAAAACTCACTGACGATCCGAGATGGATTATGCAGGGATCGCCCCCGGGGCATAGACCAGAACGACACATCGAGCTGCGATCGCCTGGGCATGGCCGACCGCACCGATTCCCTCGCCGGTCTTCGCCTTGAGCCCAACGTGGTCCGCGGGAATGTCGATCAATTCCGCAATCCGCTCACGCATTCGATCGATGTGCGATGCAAATTTTGGCTGTTCGGCCATAATCACCGCGTCGAGATTGCCGATCTCCAGTCCCCGTTGACGAACTCGTCGCACCGCCTCGGCAAGAAAATCACCGCTATCTCGACCATGGTTCTCTTCGGCGGTATCGGGAAACAGGCGCCCGATGTCGGGTGCGGCAATCGCCCCCAACAAAGCATCGGTAATCGCGTGCAACAACACATCCGCGTCGCTGTGCCCGATCGAATGCACCTCCGCGGGCACATCGACTCCGCCGATCCTGATCGGCCCGCCATTTCCAAGTCGGTGTGAGTCGAAACCGAGTCCGATGCGAAAGGGAAAGCTCATGCTGACGTCCGTTCAATCGATATAAAGAAATTCATTCGAATTGAGCAGCGCAACGCAGACGAGCAACAGCGCGTCGCCGGAGCCTCGGTCGGAGGAATCACGCCAATCCGCCAACGTTCCCATTTCGAAGTCGGTCGGGGCGCGTCCCAGCACCCGAAAGTAGAGGCGATCGATCGACTCGTGCCACTGACCGGCGGTCAGATTCACTCTCGCCGCCGGCTGGACTTCCTCCCCGCTCGCCGACGACAGCACGGGCCTTAGCACCACGTCGCGAAGCTGTCGGGCGGCCTCAAACGTGAAGTCGCCATTGAGCATCAGCAGCGACTGGATCGCAGTGGTCGATCGGTCTCGACGTCCGCAGGTCGCCCCCGCATCGGGGCGATCAAACGCTTCGAACATCGGGTATCGAAGGTTGCGACGCGCGAAGACGTAAATGCTCCGCCGCACATGATCGCCGCGTGCATTGCTGGTTCGCCATTGGTCCTTGAGCAGGGTGCTGAGCAACTCCGGAGGCAGCGGTGGCATGACACTCGGGCCACCGTACTGGGTGTTGAGTTGGCCGCTGACGCAGAGCAGTGCGTCGCGAAGCGTCTCGCCCTCGAGCCGCCGCCGCGGAAACCGACTCAAAAAGTCATTGTCCGGATCTTTCGCCACGCTTCGAGCGAAATGCTTTGCCGAGATCTCGCTTTCGCCATCGCAGTAACTCGCCTGACGGTAGGCGGCCGATAGGACGATGACTCGGTGCAAGCGTTTGAGGCTCCAGTCCTGATCGCGAAATTCCGTAGCGAGCCAATCGAGCAACTCGGGGTGCGACGGACCTGCGGCAACGATTCCGAAATCGTTGGGGTTCTCGCACAAGCTGTCTCCAAAGTGGTGTTGCCAGACACGGTTGGCGATCACCCTGGCGGTGAGCGGATTGTCTTGATGAAAGAGCCAGCGGACGAAGGCCTGCCGAGGATCGCCCGAGTCGAACGTTTCTTCATCCGGCACGGGTCGAACGATTCGAGGTGGCCTGGGTTTCACGAACTGACCGGGATGTCCGATCTCGCCGCGGTGGTAGATTCGCGGGCTGAGCGGCGCAGGTTGACGGGCCAAAGTAATCGGCATTTCGCCCCGCTTCAATTCGGGAATCGCACCCTCAAAAATCGTCCTCACGCGATAGAAGTCGCCGATGCTGATCGGGTCGTACTTGTGATCGTGGCATTGGCAACAGTGCAGTTGCAGACCGAGAAGTGACGCCCCGATCGTTGACGTGAGTTCATTCAATCGGTCGTGGCGGCGAAGGTCCTGTTCATTGATGTCGGGCATGTCCGGACCCGACATGCAGAACACGGTGGCGATCGCGTCCGCACCTGAGTCGATCAGGTCACCCGCAATCTGCGACTCGATGAATCGGTGATACGGCATGTCGTCGTTGAGCGCGTCGACAACCCATTGCCGATATCTCCAAGCCTCACCACGAACGAGATCGTGCTCGAAACCATCCGATTCGGCGAACCTCGCCAGATCGAGCCAATGCTGCGCCCAACGCTCTCCGTAGGCTGGCGACGCCAACAATCGGTCGACCAGCCGTGCGTCGGCATCGACGGCGGTGTCGGCCTGGAAGGAAATGATCTCCTCGCGTGTCGGTGGCAAACCTTGGAGGTCGAATTTGAGGCGACGAAGCCACGTCGCACGATCGGCCTGCGGTGCAGGAGATAACGAAACTTGCTCGAGTGAATCGAGAACAAACCTGTCAATTGAATTCTCGGGCCATGATCCCTGTTTTACCGCCGGCGGGCAAACCCTGACGATCGGCTGGAACGACCAGTGGTCGCGGTCTTCGTCCGTCACCTTGGGTTCATCGTACGATTGTCCGTCTGCCGCATTGAGTGTTGCAGCGACAAACAGCGGCCACACGACGATCAGCCGAGCCAGGCTCACGGTGGGATTCGACCGGGGCATCATGTCAGAATCTCCGTGACCACCTCGACACCATCGGCCGGACCGATCAAACGTTCACCGAGCCCGTTGTGGAAGTAACTGAGCGCCTCGGGGTCGACGCCCAGAAGGTGAAGGATCGTCGAGTGAAAATTGCGAACGTGCACCGGTCTCTCCACCGCCCGAAGGCCAACTGGATCGGTGGCGCCGTAGGCCATCCCACCCTTGACACCGCCGCCTGCCAGCCAGAGCGAGTAGCCCCACGGATTGTGGTCACGCCCCGTACCGGATTCGCTCATCGGCATGCGGCCGAATTCCCCACCCCAGATAACGAGCGTGTCGTCCCACAATCCGGTTCGTTTCAAGTCCTCCAGCAACGCGGAAATGGGTTGGTCGGTCGCAAGGCAATGTTGGTTGTGGTTGCCGAGCACGTTCGAATGCGCGTCCCAGCCGGCCGTGTTTCCCGAATAGACTTGAACGAATCGGACACCACGTTCGAGCATCCGGCGGGCAAGCAGACACCTCTGCCCGAAATCCTGCGTCTCGCGGCGAGCGATGCCATAGCGGTCCAGCGTCGCGGCGGTTTCGTCCGAAAAATCGACTAGGTCGGTCGCGGCCACCTGCATTCGGAAAGCCAGTTCGTACGCCTCAATGCGGGCCTCGAGTTCGTCATCGCCACCTCGGCTGCGAAGGTGCTCGCGGTTCAGAAGCTGCAGCAAATCGAGTGTGCGTCGTTGATCGCGCTGCGAGAGCCCTGCGGGAGGGCGAAGATGAAGAATCGGCTGGTCGCCGGCGCGCATCGTCACGCCCTGATAACTGGCCGGCAAAAATCCATTGCCCCACGCGGGCGGACCGCCCTTCAATCCGCCGCGGGGATCGGGAAGTACGACGAAACTCGGTAGATCCTCACACTCGCTGCCCAGCCCGTAGGCAACCCAACTCCCAACGCTCGGACGACCCATCAAGATACTTCCCGTATTCATCTGATAGACCGACTGCGGGTGATTGACGCTATCACCATGCATACTTCGAATCACGCACAAATCATCGGCATGCTTCGCGATTTGGGGCAGGAACTCACTGATCTCCAAACCCGACTGACCGTGCGGGCGGAATGGTTTGACCGGACCCAAAAGTGGGTTTTGGGATACCGCTCGACGTGTCTTCACACCGCCAAAGCTCGGGGGGATCGGTTGACCGGCCAAACGAGCAAGTTCGGGTTTGGGGTCCAGCAGATCCATGTGGCTGGGGCCGCCATGCATGAACAACCACACGACCCGTTTGACTCGAGCTCGATCGGCCGAGTACCAACTATTTCGCCGCGGTGCCGACGCGGCTGCTCTGCCCATCGGCGAACCCATCGCCGCCAACGCCAAACCGCCGAAGCCACCACCGGCCGAGAGCAAAAACGAGCGTCGGCCGTTGCCGGGAACCGGTGTGGGGGGCATCAAATGAGGGCCTCGAGGAGGAGCTGAGAGGCGGCGGGCGGCCATCCAAGATCGTATCGCACCAAGGCGGCGATAGCAAGAAATCAAACCGCAAGGTGGCGACAGGGATCTCGGATGCTAAACTGCTAACTTGCCCAAGCCTAAACGATTCACGCGCCTATCGGGTCGTGAGCATCGAAGTTCTGAACGAGGCATCGAACCAGGCCGCGCGGAGTCGAACGAGAATGATCCAACCTGTCCCCGTTGCCGTGATGACAGTGGTTGTCTCCCGTGGTCAATCACGTCATCCGGATAAACGGGCGATCGAGTCGGCGATCGTTGAGGCTGCGGCCGCGCTCGCCAACGAGGGTCTGAACGTCGAGATTCTCGACATCCCGCACCTTTACGATCTGCGAGCGGGTAGCGACGCGATCGAGAGGCTGCGATCCATTGAAGGACCGCTGGTGGTAGCCTCCTGGATTTTTCCGCGGGCCGCTCACTGGCTTCTGGATCGATTGGGAATTCGAGGTCAAGTCGCCGCAACATCGTTCGACGAAATGGCTGAGGACGCCGATGCGTCGCTAGAGGCGGGCGACTCGCCCGCCAGCGACGAGCTTCGCGTCGCGCAAATGTACCCGCGTGAGGGTCGCGAAATCTACTCGCTCGACATGCGCGCCGGCACGTCGCAGCAATTGGTCGCTGAAGTCCGTCGATTGGCCGACGTCCTTGGGAGCGGCGATTCGGTCCATTGGGATTCCGATTCGGTCCATTGGGTTGATGGGGCAGCCATTCCGGAGGCGACCGAAGGCGAGCAGAACGCGGGGATCCGTCGGTTTGAAGACGGTGTCACGCGGCGTTGGTACCCGGTGATCGACTACAGTCGGTGCACGAATTGCATGGAGTGCATCGATTTCTGCCTCTTTGGGGTCTACGGCGTTGATGGCGTCGAGACCATCTTGGTCGAGCAACCGGACAACTGCCGCAAAGGTTGCCCGGCGTGCAGTCGCGTCTGTCCGGCGGGCGCGATTATGTTCCCCCAACACAAAGCCCCGGCGATCGCTGGGGCGGCCGTCGAAGGTGACGAGGGCTTCAAGATCGACTTGTCCCTTCTGTTTGGCGCCCCAGACCAGACCGCGGATCCCGTTGCGGTCGCAGCTCGCGAGCGCGATGAACAGTTGCTGTTGGCTGGCCGCGCCGCGGTGGGCTTACCCACTCTGCGGAGTCGTTCTCGTCAAGTGAACGGGCCCAAGGACGAGCTCGATCAGTTGATTGACCAGCTCGATGCCTGCGATATCTAGGTTTCGACTTTTCCCTCTGGAAGGTGGAGCGTGCGCGTTTCGAGCCTATTGGGGTCAGGCTTGGTTTTCGGTTTAGGATGCGCGTATTGGGGTCACCCCACGACGACCATTCGCGCCATTGGCGAAGCCCAACTGCCGAGGCGATCTATCGCCACGTGATCGAGCTTCCGTGCGTTCGCGCGGTACAACCAGGTGTGCTGTTCAAACAATCCGATCAAGCGATATCGCTACGCTAGCAGAGAAACCGAACCGTTTGCTGAAACCATGAACCAATCCCAGCCCAAAAATCCGCTGCATGGCGTCACGCTGAAAGCGATTCTCGAATACCTTGTTGCGGAGTACGGCTGGAAATGGCCGAACCGTTAACGCCATCCCATGAATCCATGGCAAATCGTTTCCGCGTACTTTCTCTTACAAGCCATTGGCACGGCGGCATGGTGGATGCTGCTCGTCGCTTACCCGCCGAGCGTGAAGTGGTTTCAGCCGGATGATTGGCCGGCAGAATCCTTGTTGTCGTTCTGGCTTGCTGACTTCGGCTTGATCGTTGCCGGTAGTATCGTTGCGGCGGTGGGTGCTTGGCGTCGCTCGTACTGGTCGACGACGATCGTTTGGATGGTGGCAGCCGTGACTTGGTATCCGACGCTCGTCTGCATCGCGACCAGTCTCCGAACCGGCGAAGCGTGGGTCGCTTCATCGATGATGGCCAGCATGGCAGGAATGTCACTGGCGGTGGCGACCATTCAGGGCAACGGCGTCCAATCGCCGGCGGCCATACGCGTCACGCCTATGAGCCGACCGACGGCGGTGCTTTGGACGCTCGGTCAAACAATCGTCTTTTGGGGGACGTTTCTGTGGGTGATCCCTTTGGGCATCCTCGAACTGGAACGGCACGGTGGCTTGGACGGGTTCGCGCATGTTCACCAGACGCCCCTGTCGGTCGGGTTGTTCGCGATCGCATCGGGTCTTGGCCTGTGGAGCGGCATGACGATGGCAACCTGCGGGCACGGTACGCCACTACCAACGGCAACCGCACCCCTGTTGGTCATCGCCGGTCCGTACCGCCACGTCCGCAATCCGATGGCGGTAGCCGGCATCCTCCAAGGAATCTCGGTCGGTTGGTATTTGGGCAGCGTCAGTGTCATCACTTATTCGCTTACCGGCGCGGTGCTCTGGCACATCGCCGTTCGCCCGGTCGAGGAACACGATCTCGCGGAGCGATTTGGTCAGAGCTACGCCGCCTACCGAAAGAACGTGAAGCTTTGGCTGCCACGATTTCATCCGGTAGAACCCGATGAAGCCCTTGTTTAATACCGTGTCATTCGTGTTGACGATGATGGCATTGGGTCGGTCACGGCTAATGGCGCGATTGACACCGCCACGTTGGAGCTATCGGCTTCTTCCCTTTTCGAGCAATTCCAGCAAGCGTTTTCTCATTTTCTTGAACTTTTCGGGATACTGCGCGGCCACATCGCTGGCTTCCGCTGGATCGGTGCTAAGGTGGTAAAGTTTACATGCCTTGGGAAGCGTGGGCTTGTCGTCATTCCATTTGGTGACGTCCTCAAACCTTAGTTTCCAGTCACCCTCGCGATAGGCCAGCACACCGCTGCCGGTTTGCAGAATGGCGCCGGCTCGCACCGCCCCGTCGATCTTCTTACCCAACAATACCGGACTGAAATCGAAGGAATCGCCCGCCGCCGACGAAGGCAACTGAACGTCGAGAAGACCGGCCGATGTCGCAAACATGTCAGCAAGTGTGATGATTTGGTTGGACGTCGTTGCAGGGGCAATTTTTTGAGGCCAGCGGACGATGAGCGGCACGCGGAACCCGCCTTCGTAATTCGAGCCCTTCCCGCCCTGCAGATCACCGTTGGTGCGATGCCCGAATTTGCTGCGTGCATCCGTCTTCGCCGTGATGGACCTTTTCGCGACATCCCCCGACTCGTCACGCAAGTCCAAATTGCGGCCGGCAGAAGAGTGGTCCTTCAATGCGCCGCCATTGTCACTGGAAAACAACAGGATGGTGTTGTTGGCCAAGCCGAGTTCGTCCAGTACGGCCATCACTTCTCCTACCTGAAAGTCGAGTTCGTTCAGATAGTCTCCGAGCTGGCCGATCTTGCTGGTGCCGCGAAACTTTGCGTTGGGGGTAATGTGGGTGTGCGTCGCGACGTGGGCCAAATAGAGAAAGAAAGGGTTGTCACGTTTCTGCTTAATGAATTCGATGGCCTTGGCCGTCAGCGTCGAACAAACCTCGTCGTCATAGCGAATCCGGGTCAATTCGCTTTTCGTTGGGGCGCGCGGAATTTCGGTAACGCCGGGCTTCAGCCAAAGCAGTCGTTGGTTCTCCACGTACGTCTTAAAATTGTCATTGTGGTTGGTAACTAGCCCCAGATGGTAGTCGAATCCGATGTCATTGGGACCGGGCTTCAATTCGCCGGCCCAGTTGGTTATGCCAGGGCAATTGCACGTTAAGTCATTGTGAGAGTAGCACTTTAAGCAAGTAGTCTTCGCTCAAGGCCGCAGTAATTCGTTTGTTCTTGATGCCGAGAGGCTTCGAAGTTTCGTTTTTGAGCAGGCTCAAAGCGGTCCGTCGCAGGATACTGAAATTGGCCGCGCCGTTTCCTTTGCGGATCCGAGAGTGGTCCTCACCAAAGCTCACGTCCAGCTGCCAGTGGAGGCGGTTCTCGATCGACCAGTGACTTCGCACGGCCTCGGCAAATCGCTTCGCTGAAATAAATTGGCTCAGGATATAGTAACGCACCTCGACATGATTCTTGCCATCTCGATCCACGTCGCTGATCGCAATCCCGATCGCCTTGAGGTCCTTCCAGCGAGCGGCGTCCGGCAGCGACTCAGGAACACGGCAGATGAAATAGGTGCGTCGTTCCTCTCGCTGATGCGAACGCCCCTGCGTTTCGTGCCTGCGGACCCGATGACGCTCAAAGTCATCCGAAAGATGATCCGTGAAAAACTCCTCAATCGCTTTGTGGAGCTTCGGTTGGTTTTGTTTGACTGCCAGCACGTAATGGCCGTCTTGTTTGCGAATCTTTTGGGCGATGGCGGTTTGGCAACCCATCGCGTCAATCGTGACCAAACAGCCTTTCACGGCAACCAAATCCAGCAATTTTGGAATCGCAGTAATCTCATTACTCTTGGCATCAGTAATGGTCTGCCCCAGGCAGATGTGGTTCTTGCTGGCCCAGGCACTGACCATGTGGATCGCCGCTTTGTTGCTGCCGCGATCGTAACTGCGTCGCAGCGTCTTGCCGTCGATGGCGATGATCTGTCCGTCGGTGATTTCATGGAGCGACTTGATCCAGGTCAGAAGGCACTCCTCAAAGGCTTTCGGATCCAACGCTCCGAGCACACGGTTGAATGTGTCGTGTGAGGGAATTCCGTTGGACAACTCGAGGAACTTTGCAAACCAGTCTTTCCTTTCGCGTCCAACTTGAGCAATCATGACGAAGTCATCCGCCCCGCAAATCACCGCCGAGATCGCGATGACCAGAATGTTGATCAACGGGTGTTCCACCTCGCTGGATCGTCGGCGAGGGTCTT
>JBGTCJ010000535.1:0-8640 GCA_041748895.1 Pirellulaceae bacterium | reverse complement strand
TTCTTCTTCTTGCCCTTCTTGTCGTCGGCTTCTTCCTTCTTAACCTTTTTCTTCTTCTTCAGCGAAACCTTGACAACGCGGACCTTGGGCATCCCGACGACATTCATTTCGTCGTCCCATCGCTCCAATTCCTTCAAGCGTCCGATCCGCTCGGCTCGCGTCAAAACATTTCGCGTCTTAATCGCCCCAGCTTGAACCCTGAGGCTGCTGTCCATCGTCATGGCAAACACAATCTCCGACAAAACAGCGGCTAGACTCAAGAAAAAAGGTCACTTGCCGCATTCGTTTTGGAAAGTTTCGAGCCGCACACGATAGGGAGTTTGCGACGAATCTGCAACGGGGAAGGAAATAATTTTCCCGCAACCTCCTCGCTCGATAATCGGCTGAACCAATTTGTGACCGGACATTCACTTCCCCTCGACGACTCCGATTCTGGCAAGCCAACCGGCGGCCAATTCGGGCCACCGGGTGATCGGAAACTCGGTCGGCCGAAGACCGTAGCCGTGCCCTCCTGACTCGAAAATGTGCAGCTCAGCCGGAACGCCGGCCTCCTTCATGGCGGAGGCCAGAAGCAGCGTATTCTGCACCGATACGCGGTCATCGAACGCGTGGACGAAAAACGTTGGCCCGACTTCCTGGGTCACTCGCACATGATCACGCAAACGCAGTTCATCTTTTTCCTGCAGGCCGCCCGGATAAATCAACATCGTGAAATTGGGGCGACTCGACACGCTATCGGTCGAATCGATCGGTTCATACTGCCGCCCGTCGAGGAAGATCGCCGTCAGCGCGGCGGCCTCCCCCCCTGCCGAGAAGCCGCAAATCCCGATCCGCTCAGGATCCAGTTTCCAAGAATCCGCGTGGCTGCGAACTAAGCTCATCGCCCGCTGGGCGTCTTGAACCGCCGCCGACCATCGCTTATCCGGATCTCGAAAAGGGACTCGGTATTTGAGCACGACCCCCGTGACGCCGAGCGTATTGAGCCACTGGGCGACTTCGGTCCCCTCGAGATCGTAAGCGAGAATGTGATGACCACCTCCCGGACAGATCACCACGGCCGCGCCCGTATCGATGCTAGGGTCCGGCCGGAAAACGGCGACTTGAGGTTTCGACACATTGCCGAGTTTGATGATCGGACTCCCCGCGATCAGCTTGTCCTCCGCCTTCGTTTGATCGGCTTCCGCGGGCAACTCTTTCGTCTCGCCCGGCGGAACCCCCGGCCACAAATCGAGCACGAGCGGCTGCGACGCCCCGGCGTCGAAACTCGCGAACCACCAAAGCAACATCGAGGTGACGGCGAGACGTTGCCAAAGGCGAGTGCGAATCATGATCGTTCCTGGTTCGTGCGATTCCAAATCAAATCAAATCGAGCCCACGGACGCTCGCGGACGTGCTACTTCCAAAGCGATCGATCTCGATCCCCATCCTCTGTGCTAACGTGACAAAGAGATTCGCCAGCGGTGTGTTGTCTTGAGGATCGTGCGCGACGTACCCGTGATGACGAAATCCACCGCCGGCAACGATGATGGGCAGATTGCGCCAATCGTGCGCGCTGGCATTGCCCAGATTGGATCCGAACAGGACCGACGTGTGGTCCAATAGCGTTCCGCCGTCTTCGCGAACCGATCGGAGTTTGCCGAGGAAATCGGCGAAAGCCGCAAACTCGGCCTCCTCGACGAGCCTCAATTCCTCAATTTTCTCCGGATCCTTGCCGTGATGGCTGAGCGCGTGCCAGTCGGAATTCACGCCCGGGATCGTGGGAACCGAGTTGAGCCCGCTGAGTTCAAAAGTGATGGTTCTCGTTGAATCGGTTTGAAGTGCGAGCGCGATCATGTCGTACATCAAACGCTGACGAGCGATCGCGTCATTGCGGTCCTGAACGTCGCGAGGCTGCGCCATGTCGACCGTGGGCTTCTGGCGGCGGACCCAACCCTCAGACTGCTGCAGCCTGCCCTCCAAATCTCGCACGGCCACCAGGTACTCATCGAGCTTTTCGCGGTCGCGTGTGCCAACCTCATTGGACAACGCCCGGGCTCGCTGTGTCACCGTCGTCAGGATGCTCTTGCCGCGCCGCAGTCCCCGCATTTCGGCTTCGACCTCGTCGGGTGTCCCGTCCATGAACAACGCCTGAAACAATTTGCTCGGCGAACTGTTGCCCGGAATGGCAACGCCGTTGGCACTCCAGGACAGCGATGTGCTGCCGCCGCTCGACAACGCCAAAAAGGGATAACGCGTCTCGAGGCCGATCCGTCGCGCGATTTCCTGGTCGAGGGAGATCGTATTCTTAAATCCGGCAAGCCCCGGACGCGGCGCCGACGTCAACCATGTCATTCCCGAGGCATGCCCGTTGTTGCCTGCCTGGTTAGGGTGCGATAACCCCGAAAACACAGTCAGCTGGTCGCCGTACGCCAACAATTTACTGAGGTAGGGTGTCGCGGGAATCTCCCGGGCCTCTTCCGCGGGGAACAGCAGCGGGGCATGAAAACCGAGCCCCGCACACATGGTGACTAGTCTCCGTGGTGCCCCATCAGGAGCCATCGCAAGTGCCGATTGACCGATCGACGGCCCCATCGCTTCAAACAACGGGAGGCCCATTGCGACGGCCCCCGTGCCTCGAAGGAAACGCCGCCGGTCGATCGGCCTTCGCAAAATCACGGAGGGGATGTTCATCACGAAAGTTACTCACTTGTTCAGAAAAATGTCGCTCAGCAAAGCTTGCTTCAAAAGGTCACGTACCGCGTATTGACCCTCGGCGGAACTCAACACGATCCGTTCAATTTCGTCGCGATCGGAGAAACCCGGCTCACGACCTGTCGCGAACGTCAACAATTTTCCGACGAAGGCGCGCGCGATCGCTGACTCGTCTTCCAGCAGATGCGTACGAAACGACTCGAAGCCATCGAACGATCGACCGTCCATCAGGATACCCGATGAATCGACCGCGGGCCCGAGAACATATCGAACCCTGCGTCCGCCGACTTCGTGGTCGACCTTCTCGCCGATTCCCAGACCGCGAAAACGCTCTCGGTAGCCGCCGATCGGATCAAAACACTCGAGCGCAAAACCCGGCGGATCAATCAGAGCATGACAAGCCCGACAGTCGTCGCGGTCCCGATGCATCTCAAGCAATTGTCGCAGCGTGACGGCGCCGCGACTGTCGGGCTCGACCCCGGGAACGCCCGGTGGCGGTGGCGCCGGCGTCACCCCGAGGATCCGCTGCGTGACCCAAACGCCGCGGACAACCGGCGAAGTGTTGGTACCGTTGGCAGATACCTTCAGGATCGCGGCCTGGCTGAGCACCCCGCCCCGCAGACTCCCCTCGGGCAATTCGACACGTCGAATCTCGGGACCGGATACGCGCCCGCCACGTTGATCCACAATCCCGTAGTGTTCCGCCAACCGTTCGTTGATCATCGCAAAGTCCGATCGGATCAGGTTGCGGACGGGAAGGTTCTTGTCGATAAGTTCGCGGAAAAAGGATCGTGTCTCCTCAACCATCGACCACTGCAAATAAGGATCGAATTCAGGGAACAGGCCACGATCGGGACTTGTGAACTCGATGTCGCGAAGACCCAACCAAGCGTCGGTGAAATCGATCACAAAACGATCGCTTCGTTCATCGGCCAGCAGTCGCTCGGCTTGGGCCAGCAGTTCACTTCGATCGGCCGTCAGACGTCCCTGGCCAGCGACCGAGGACAACTCAACATCAGGTGCGGTTCGAGTCAGAAAATACGACAGCCGCGCCGCCAAAGCGTGGTCATCCAAAACGCCCGGCAATTCCCTCAGGTAGATGAAATCGGGCGAACAGAAAATTGCCGAGACTGCCGCTCGAAGCGCCTCATCGAAGTTCCCACCTTCGCTCATCGTTTGTTCGAACAGGTCTAAAAAGGGCGTCAGATCCCGGAGGTCCACGCTTCGGCGAAATGCCGCTTGGGCGACTCTTCGAAGACTCACGGCGGCGTCTTGGCGAGGTGAAGTCGAAATGATCTCAAACCGCGGTCGGTATTGGCTTCGCCTTCGCTCAGCTGGGTTCCTGGGTTCGACCTCACGCCGGTCAAGACCGTCATAGATCAAGTGATGCCCCTTCGAGGGGAAGGGTTCCACGATGGGCCCTTCCAATTCAACCTGAAGAATCGCCAGCCCCGGACCGGTGTAGCCGTCAATCCCTTCCTTGCGGAAGTGCGTGTCGGAAGGATTCAGGCCCCACGGAGTCAATTCGATCATTTGCCGCTGACCAACCCACGATCGCAATTCAATGGTTGTGGGGCCTCCATCGGCTTCGCTGCCCAACGGCGGCATTGAGAAGTAACCGAACGTCGGACGCTCGCCACCGCGCTCAAACGATGTACTACCGATCGAAAATGTAATCGGCAGCTCGCTTTGATACGCGTATCCGGTGACGCGAATGTCGTAGTACCCCGAGACCGGTGCGGCGCTTCCGCGAATCATGCCTGAGGGGTATCCAAACTGCTTGAACCAGACGATTGCACCATCGTCGAGTTGTCGCCACTGCTTTCCGATGAACTTCTCGGCATCGCGCGAATCACCATAGCTTGCTCGGATAATCGAGCTCCGGGGCGGTTCACTGGACGTGGCGATCGACGATTCTAACACGGCGTCGATCGATTCAAGGTATCGTTCCAACTGAACCATGGAGACGCTAAGCGTTTCGCCGACATTGTCGAATTCGTGCGACAACCCGTCTTCGGGCAGCCGCGATGCCAGGTCGAGATGGGTACCAAAAAGATCGTTCAGAGTGTGCGTGTACTCGCGGCGATTGAGCCGACGCATCACGCTGCCCTTCTGCTCCGCGTGAGTCGCTCGAAGGGAATCGCCGAGGGACCGCAAAAAATCCAGCCGCTGACGCTCGGTTGGCTGGTTGGCGTCGTGAGGCGGCATTTGCTGTTGCGCCACCCGATCGAAGAGACGCTCCCAAAGTGCGAATGTCGCGGGGGCATCCAAGTCGAACGCCGTCGCCTCAAGATCCAGTCCGCCTTCGGCGACTCCACCGCCGTGGCAGTCGTGGCAGTGGTTCGCGAAGAATGACTGTAGTAACGGATCCAGCGCGCGAACTTCACCACATTCCAAGGCCCCCAAAAAGGCCAAGCCGGCAATTAGCGATCGTGTTCGAAAAATTAGGCTCATTCCGCACGTCATCTCACCCAAGGCACTGTGCGAACAGCCGCCTCAAAATGGTCGTTGTGAATTCTCACTTCGGCTCCGTTTCGTACTCGATCCGCTGGCCTGGGACCAACCGATCCGACTCGATCGTGAACACCGGTTTCTCGCCTCCTGCGGCCACTCTAAACAGTCTCGACTCGCCTGGCAGCATCCCCTTGAGTGACTCCGTCGATCGGACCCCATTGACCGCCGGAAATGCAGGGTAGTAGATCGGGGCGATTCCTACGTTTTCAACGACGACCTCACTTAGCGACTGCGACGCGGAGAAACGCTTGACCCGAAATCGGTATCCGCAGGCAAGCCCCGATTCGCGGATGCGGTCGGGCTTTTGAAACCGTACCTGGTCATCTCCGATGATGAACGAGAGGTGGAATCGTTCGGCCTGCACGGCAAACGGGATACCGTAGGGCCCACTGGCCGACAGTGCTTCCCTTTGGTCCTTCGAATTATAGAAACTGAATTCGCCACCTGCTGGAGATTTCTTCCAGCGGTCTCGGCCGAAGGTGTTCCAGTTCGGCTCATTCTCCACTTCATGTCGCTTGTGGTTGAACGAGTCGTCGAAAAGGCCGAAGTGGGTGTCGAGCAGCTTTTTGTGCTTGGCAAACGGTGCGTGATCGCCTGCTGCGTCAACCGAGATCATCCATGGCGTTTCCCGGAATTGACTTGCCAAGTGCCTGAAAAATTTCTCCTGGTACTCGAGCGAAGGGAACGTTTCTCCTAGTTTCATCGGCCCGTCGTAAATGTGGTACTCGGCCCACAGGCCAAAGCCTACCTGGACGAACGCCAGCCGCGGATCGCGGTCGTACTTTTCGGCGAACTGGGTGAAGAACTCAAGCATGAACGCTTGCAATTCGAGGTGTGACCAATCGGGAAAATCGGTCGGTTTCCCTTCGCTCATCGCCCTCGTTTCGCGGTAATCGGGTAGGGCCTTGATGAAGGAGGGAACGCCCGTCGGCCGCCCCACGTAGGTGTCGTGCCACCGCAGAACGGCCTGGTGTTTGCGGGCGGCTATCTCCTGCAACAGTTCCTCAATCGGTGCCCAGTCGTATTGCCCCTTTCCGCGGACGACCTGATCGTACCTGACGTAAGCGTACTCCAATTGGATCGGAACTCGCGCAGCCTCCGGGTTCGTGCTCCAGAGCACAATCCCCGTCATCGGCTGCACGTTGGCAATCTTTGAGACGAGGGGCACTGGCCGAAGGTCGTCCGCTCGTCCTGCCGTCGTCACGACGCAGGCGAGCACGAAAGACGCGGTAACCCAAGACGGACGGACAGGTTGCTGACAATTGCTACTCATGGGTGCACCGGTGACCGATTGCGGCGGCGCGATAAAGGTTCACGAGGACTTCAGGGGGTGTCGGCCGAGCTCGCTTCGCCAGCGATTGACCAACTGCAACGCCGCCGGTTGCAGTGCCAGAAATTGTACAATCGCCGATGCCGAGACCGCCCATTGGCGGGCGACCCCCGCCGGCACGCCGCCAGCCCAGTAGAGATCATCGAGCAACAGCGCGAGCACCGCCGGCCTGTCCGCATTGCTAAGCGCCAGCTTGAGTGGCGTGTCTCGGTATCGCTCTCGGATCGTTTCGGGAAGCGGGTCGAGCGGCATCGCCGGCCGCATTTGGTCACCGATCTGAATCTGCGGCGCCGGTGACGATCGAACGCTTATTGCCAAGCGAATTCTCAGCCGGAGGATCGCTTGGCGACGATTTTGCACCTGGTCTCGCCGCTCGCTCGCCTCGGCCGAGATTGAACTGGGTTCATGCAGCACGGTGATCGCCGTACTGACTTTGTTGCGGTGCTGGCCCCCTGGGCCGCCGCGACGATGCTGCGTGAACCGGCACTGCAGCAGCAGTTTTGCCTCCGGCAGAACGGCTGGATGGGGTGGCTCGCAAAAGCGAACGGAGGGGAGGTCCGCCGAAGCCGGGACCTCGTGGGCAGAGCTGGGCTCGCCGGATTCGGCGGCATCGTCAACGGGAGCTCGAAATTTGACATCCTTGCGATCGTCAGTGGACACCCCAATGCTCCTTCCGCGAGCGTGCACGTCGAACTGGACTCCTCTAGAGTCTTAATCCTGGGACGCCACCACCGTCCAGACCAGGCTCCGCTTCACCTTCGATCCGATCGCGGCGATACTTGAGAAGCCATCGGGTGTTCAACGAGGTGCCATGTCGGATAACCCCACCCGCAATCTTGTCCGCTCTTCACGCGAAGGAGTTTTTGATGTCGCCAACATTTCGCTCACCCAGTCGCCGACTTTTTCTGGGAGCCATGGGGTCGGCATGGTTTACCACTCGCGGGCTTTTTGCGGAGCAATTGATGCTGCCGACACCCGCGCTCACCGAGGGCCCCTTCTACCCGGATCGCTTGCCGCTGGACCAGGATAATGACCTGATTATTGTCGGGGACAGCACCACGCCCGCGGTGGGTAAGGTGGCGCATCTCGTTGGCCGCGTGCTCTCGGCCGCTGGCGAACCGGTCCGCAATGCGACCGTTGAAATTTGGCAATGCGATGCGAATGCCGTCTATCTTCACACCCGCGATAGCGTTCCGAAGGCCGATCAGATGGATCGCCACTTCCAAGGGTTCGGGCGATTCACGACCGCCTCGACGGGTGACTACCGCTTCCGCACGATCGAGCCCGTCCCTTATCCCGGCCGGCCAGCGCCTCACATTCACGTCAAGGTGAAGATCGCTGATCACGACGTGCTCACGACACAGTTGCTGATTCGGGGCCACGAAGGAAACGCCCGAGACGGTGTGTTTCGCGCGTTGACCGACCCGATCGATCGCGAGCTGCTATTGGTCGACTTCAAGCCGCTAGCCGATTCGCCGACCGGCGACCTCCAGGCCAGGTTCGATATCATCCTTGGTCGTACCCCTGACGAATCGAAGGCGACCAAAGGCTAAACACCGACGTGCGCCTTTTTGGGGAATCGTTTCCCAGCCCACACCTGCTTCCTCTACTTCTGGACGCCTTATCCCATGCGAAATCGCATCTCCACTCGGTTTGCGGCTTTTGCCGTGGCCCTCACCCTTGTGCTTTGTCAACATCCTGCCAGCGCCCAGTCCTCGCGTGACGACGGTCCCGGCGGCTCACCACCTGGTACCCGACCTCCAGGCAACTCGGCGGGTGGCGTTTCGCCTCTTGGCGATCGCCCACTTACCGCGACAGTGCTTGAGAGCGTTATCGAACGCATGATGCGATTTGATGCCAACCGAGACGGCAAACTGACGGCAGAAGAGGTCACCGACGCACGTCTCAAACCGATGTTCGAGCGGGCCGATGCCGATCGCGATGGTGTCGTCACGCGAGAAGAGTGGTTGACCCTATTTGGTCGCGCCCAAGCGGATCCTCCCGGTCGCGGCGACGGGCCGGGACGCGGAGAGGGACCGGGACGCGCAGAGGGACCGGGACGCGCAGAGGGACCGGGACGCGCAGAGGGACCGGGACGCGCAGAG
>JBGTCJ010000534.1:0-6906 GCA_041748895.1 Pirellulaceae bacterium | reverse complement strand
GGATTTATCGATCGAAGAAATGTCCCGACTGACCGCCAGTTTCGGTTACGACGGGATCGAGTTGGCTTGTTGGGGTGACCACTTCGAAGTCGATCGAGCACTAGCGGAAGACGATTACTGCGCTCAGCGACGCCGCCTCTTGGACGAAGTGGGGCTACAGTGCCGGGCCATCAGCGCCCACCTCGTCGGTCAGGCTGTGCTCGACCGGATTGACGAACGCCATCAGGCGATTCTGCCGCCGCGCGTGTGGGGCGACGGCAAGCCGGCTGGCGTCAACGCGCGGGCGGCGGAGGAGCTGAAGGACACCGCCCGAGCTGCCCAGAAGTTCGGCGTCGAAGTGGTCAACGGGTTCACCGGCAGCAGCATCTGGCACCTTCTCTACTCCTTTCCCCCGGTGCCCTCCAAGATGATCGACGCCGGGTTCGAGTTGCTCGCTGATCGCTTCAACCCGATCCTCGATGTGTTTGGTGAGTGCGGCGTCAAGTTTGCGCTCGAAGTTCACCCCACGGAAATTGCATTCGACATCTACACCGCCCAACGAGCGCTCGAGGCGCTCGATCACCGCCCCGAATTCGGCTTCAACTTCGACCCGAGCCACCTGATCTGGCAGGGCGTCGACCCGGTGCAGTTCATTCGTACCTTCGGAGACCGGATCTACCACGTCCACGTCAAGGACGCGATCGTCAAACTCGACGGCAACTCAGGCATTCTCGCAAGCCACCTGAATTTTGGCGATCATCGCCGGGGTTGGGATTTTCGCAGTCCTGGACGGGGGGGCGTCAATTTTGAGGAGATCATCCGAGCCCTCAACGACATCGGCTACGAAGGACCGCTATCGATCGAATGGGAGGACAGCGGGATGGATCGCCAATTCGGAGCCAAGGAAGCTTGCGAGTTTACGAAAAAACTCGACTTCTCGCCCAGCGCCCGCGCCTTCGACGCTGCCTTCGAAGAGTCGACGTAGCCCCCGTTCGGTCAAGCTTCACACACGTTTGGATCTCAGCGGCAGGTTGCCCTGCCGAAGATCGAGGGTGACGGGAAAAAGGTCGGTCCCGACAATCGGCAGTTCCTCCGGAACATGAAGCCGACCGCTGCTCAGGCCATCCCCTCGGAAACGGCTCGCTCGCCGCGCCTCGGCTTCACTCGCGTTGATCGGGAACGAAGCGTAGCTGAGCCCTCCGGGGTGTGACACATAGTAAGTGCAACCGCCAACCGACCCACCGGAACGCCGATCGACGACGTCGAACCGCAGTGGTGCGTGGACGGGAATGGTCGGTTGCAGGCAACTCGGTGGTTGCCACGCACGATACCTCAGACCCGCGACGAATTGCTGTGGGACGCCGGTTGAGTGCATCGGAACGCGAATGCCATTGCACAGAATCGCATGGCGATTTTCGATGAACCCATCGACGAGGATCTGCATTCGCTCGAGTGAAGAATCGACGAATCGCACGGTTCCCCCTCCGCCTGGCTCCTCGCCCAAAACGTACCACGGCTCGATCGCGTCACGCAGCGTCAGCCGCACGTCGCCTCGAACGACTTCTCCAATGTGTGGGAATCGAAACTCAAAGTGCGGAAGGAACCACTCGGCCTCCATGTGAGTGCCCCTTTGGGCCAATTCACCGAGGACGTCGCAAAAATCCTGCCAGACGAAGTGCGGCAGCATGAATCGGTCATGCAGCGTCGTGCCCCAATGCTCAAGCGGATCACGGTACGGTTGGTCCCAAAAGGAGGCGACCAAGGCGCGAATCAGCAATTGCTGAGTGAGGCTCATCCGCGCGTGAGGCGGCATCTCGAAACCGCGTAGCTCGACCAACCCCAATCGCCCCGTCGAGGAATCGGGGGAGTAGAGTTTGTCGATGCAAATCTCGGCGCGATGCGTGTTGCCGGTAATGTCAACGAGCAGGTTACGAAACAGCCGGTCGACCAACCAGGGTTGCACGAACTCGTCGCGCGATGGGACCTGCTCGAGTGCGACCTGCATTTCGTAGATCGCGTCACGCCGACCCTCATCCATCCGCGGCGATTGGCTGGTGGGGCCAATGAATTTGCCGCTAAATAGATACGAGAGCGAGGGATGGTTATTCCAGAAAGTGATCATGCTGGCTAGCAGATCGGGACGCCGCAAGAACGGGCTATCCGAAGGTGTGGCACCGCCCATCACGATGTGGTTGCCACCGCCGGTGCCCGTGTGCATCCCATCCAGATCAAATTTCTCAGTACCCAAACGCGCCGACCGGGCTTCGTCATAAATCGCCTCGGTCAGTTCGGTCAACTCGTCCCAGCTTGACGAGGGCTGCGTATTGACCTCGATCACACCGGGATCCGGGGTCACTTTGAACATCGAGATGCGGTGGTCCGGCGGCGGCATGTAGCCCTCAATGATGACCGGCAAACCCGTCGCTTCGCAGGTGTCCTCGATCGCCTCGACAATCTCGAGGTAGTCCTCCAAACGCTGCGTTGGCGGCATGAAGACGTACAAACGTCCGTGACGACACTCGATCGCAAGCGCCGTCCGCACCACGTACTGCTCGTCCACATCGTCCTCGCCCGAGTCGTCCAACTCAGGGTTCGTTTGCAATACCTGTTCGTTGATGCGTTGGGGGCCGAAAAAGGACGCATCGGTCGCGCCCCCATTTGTTCCGGAGGGAGACGCAACGGAGCGTTGGCGATGCTGCTCGATCGGCTGGGCGGCACCCGGGATGGTCGATCGCCGCGGCAGCGGCAAATTTCCGCGGGGGACCGTGGGATCGTGCGGGGTGGTGTAGAGCGCCGCCGTGCTCGAACCCGTGTACGGCAACGATTCGAGCGGCAACCGAAGACCGATCGGCGAGTCGCCCGGAAGCAGGTAGATCTTTTCCGCCCGCACGGGCCAGCGGCCCGTTAGCCACCCGGTCCGAGCCGGTAACGCCTTTGCCTGCCACCACGCGCGTTGGATCGGCAGCACGTAGCCGACAGGTTTGGCCAAACCCCCGCGAAACACTCGCATCATACCCGCCCTTTCGTTCGGGTCGCTCAGTTTCGGGTCGTCGGGGCTGACGTCGATCGGAAGGCGATTCTCCTTCCACAAGTAGTGAAACACATCCTCATAAACCGGAAACCGAGCCTTGGCGGTGATTCCGAGCTCCCGCGCCAGGTGGAACACGAACCGTTCGGCATCCTCATGAGTGTGGCCGTGGTCACGCCCCTCATCGGCAATCCATTTGGGGTCATGCCACATCGCCACCCCGTCTTTCCGCCACATACACGTCAGCGCCCACCGCGGAAGCGACTCACCCGGGTACCACTTTCCCTGACCATAATGCAGCATCGCGCCGGGCGCGAATCGGTCTCGCAGGCGTAGCAGCAAAACGTTGCTCAGTACACGCTTTTCAGGTCCGACGGCCTCGGTCGTCCATTCCGGAGAATCCATCGAATCGATCGAGACGAAGGTCGGTTCACCGCCCATGGTCAAGCGGACATCGCCAGCGACCAATTTTTGATCCACCTCGCGCCCGAGCTGGGTGATCCGTTGCCACTGGTCATCGCCGTAAGGCTTGGTCACCCGCGGGTCCTCGTGGATCCGACGGACCGACATCTCGTGATGGAAAGTCACCTCGCAAGGCTCATGCATGCCGGTGATCGGTGCTGCATCACGCGGCTCGGGCGTGCACGCCAGCGGAATGTGTCCTTCGCCACAAAACAACCCGCTCGTCGCGTCCAGACCGATCCACCCGGCGCCGGGCAGGTAGACCTCCGCCCAGGCGTGGAGATCGCAGAAATCGGCTTCCGGACCCGAAGGCCCATCGAGCGCCTTCTGGTCCGCCGTCAACTGGATCAAGTAACCCGACACGAAACGGGCCGCCAACCCGATTCGCCGCAAGGTTGCCACCAGCAACCAAGCCGAATCACGACACGAACCGCTCGCCAATTCCAGCGTCTGCTCGGGCGTTTGAACCCCAGGTTCCATCCGCACCAGGTACCGAATCTTCTGATGCAACCGCATGTTGACGTCAACCAAGAAGTCAGTCGTTCGGTCGCACTGCTTGGGAAGCGAATCGACCCATGCGTCGAGCAGCGGTGTCGGCGTGTCGCCAAGGCCTAACCCCTCGATATCGAGGTAGGGTAGCAATTGCCTCTGAACATCCTTGGGATACTGAAAGGGGAACTTTTCGACCGATTCTTCCACGAAAAAATCGAACGGATTGATGACCGTCATGTTGGCGACCAAATCGACCGTCACCGTCAGATGGTCGGTCGCCTTGGCGAAAACAAACCGCGCGACCGGATTGCCGTGCGGATCCTGTTGCCAATTCACAAAATGGTCTGCCGGACTCACCCGCAGGCTGTAGGCGTCAATCGGCGTTCGTGCGTGATAGGCCGGGCGGAGCCGAACCTGTTGCGGACCAAGCGAGATCGGTTGGTCGTAGCGGTACTCGGTCCGATGGTGCAGGGCGACACGAATCGTCATGGGTTAGCGTCGAATGGCAATGAGGAAATGGCAATCGGTTTCGCAATTGTGGTTTTTCGAGTCCGCCTGGATTCCGACGATAACCGCTCGCAAGCCACCTGCCAACGCGCCGTGATCTAGGGTCTCGGTGATCCACCTTGGTCGCCATCGCCGAAGATGCTATTGCCGTGGGCAGTATATTCACTCGGATCCGGGGCCGATCGCAATTCGCCTAACTTCCGCCCAGCGTGGTAGGCACGCCTGTCCATTGCCTTGTCCGAGGAAAACGGATGTCAACCGCTACGAAGGATGTCGCGCCGAATCAGTTGCGTAGGATTTCACTCGCATCGGCGGTTTCGATCGTCATTGCCAGCATGATCGGCGCGGGGGTTTACACGACCAGCGGTTTCGCACTTGCCGATCTTGGCCACCCCTACGCCGTGATTCTGGCTTGGACCGTGGGCGGTCTGCTCGCGATTTGCGGCGCCATCAGCTACGGGGCGCTGGCCTCGCGTTTCGTGGAATCGGGCGGTGAATTTCTGTTTCTTTCGCGGGCGATCCACCCGGCGGCCGGATGCGTCGCGGGTTTCGTCTCGATGATTGCCGGATTCACCGGTGCGATCGCGCTTGCCGCGATCACTTTTGAAACCTACCTGCCGTCGACGGTTCGGCAATTGAATCTTCCCTCTGGACTCGCCGGATCGATGCTGGTGGTGGCCGCCGCGATGGTTCACGGATTCCGCCTGAGATTGGGCACCCGTGTCCAGGATACGATCGTCTGGTTCAAGTTTGTGATGCTGATTGGGTTCATCGTCGTCTCGCTTTGGGTGATGCGGGACTCGCTGCTTGGCTTCACGCCGTGGCCTGGGATCGCGACCACACCGAATGATTTTGCCCTCGCGGTCCCCACCTTCGCGATCAGCCTCGTTTGGATTTCACTGAGTTACAGCGGATTCAATGCCGCGATCTACGTGTCCGGAGAAATCAGGGATGCCCAGCGCAATGTGCCACGCGCACTTTGGATCGGAACACTCGCGGTGACGGCGATCTACATCGCTCTCAACGGGCTGTTCGTCTTGATCACGCCCTACGATCGGATCGCTGGACAAGGTGATGTGGCGGTGATTGCGGCCGAAGCGGTCGGCGGCCCCTGGTTGGCGAGTGCCCTGCGAGCGGTGATCCTGCTTTCGCTCGCGACGTCCGTATCCGCATTGATCATGACCGGACCAAGGGTCTACGCAAAAATGGCGGAGGAAGGTGTCCTTCCCATTTGGATGGGCTGGCGATCCGATGCACCTCACTACGCGATCGCGTTCCAAGCCTTGCTGGCGCTGGTGCTGATCCAGGTGACCTCACTCCTCGAGTTGCTCTCCTACCTCGGGATGACGTTGTCGTTCACGGCCGCGTTGACGATCGCCGCGATTTTCTGGTTGAGGTATCGCGGGGACAAGGTCCACGTCCCCTTCTACCCGTGGCCGCCGCTGATTTATGTCGCGAGCGTGCTCACGTTGACCGGCGTCGCGGCCTGGATGCAGCCGTCGCAGGCGAAGGCGTCCGCGGCGACTTTCGCGGTCGGGTTGGTCGTGTTTCGGTTGGCGAACGTCGGTCGTTAGGCTTGTGTCGGTCGCTAGGCTTGTGTCGGACGGGTGCGTCGTTCATGTTGGGTGCGGCGAGTGGGCAAGACGATCGCTGGACCGTGGCGACCGATTCGTTGTTCGTCACGGCTGGAGGAAAGTCCGGGCTTCGCAGAGCAGGATGGTCGATAACGTCGACCGGCCGCGAGGCTAGGGAAAGTGCAACAGAGAGCAGACCGCCGAACGGCTGCTTAGGATCTCTTTCGGTTCACTCCGATCGGGTCCTCCGCGGTGCGTGGTAAGGGTGAAACGGTGCGGTAAGAGCGCACCAGCGCTGGGGGTGACTCCAGCGGCTCGGTAAACCCCATCCGAAGCTAGACCAAACAGGGTGCATGGCCAGATTGCCGCAATGCCCAACGGCATTCGTCGAAATGGCCGCGAGGTGGCTCGCCTTGCTATCGACATCCGGGTAGGTCGCAGGAGGCGGCGGGCAACCGTCGTCCCAGATAAATGATCGTCGGCGGCGACTTCGTTCGCCGCAACAGAACCCGGCTTACCAGCCCACTCGCCATTTTGATCGTGGGTCCGAAGGCTGGCGCCTTTCGGTACTCTCCGCGTAACGCCACGGCGCAAGCCGTGCGGCCTCAGTACCATCCGCCTGGCAGGTCCGGTCGCTGGCGCTTACGGCTAGTATCACGGGAACAGGTTCGCAGGCTGGCGCCTCGCGGTACTCCCCGGGTAACGCCACGGCGCGAGCCGTGCGGCCTCAGGACCATCCGCCTGGCAGGTCCGGTCGCTGGCGCTTACGGCTAGTATCACCGGGACAGGTCCGCAGGCTGGCGCCCAATGGCACTCACTTTGATGTTGGTTCTGCAGATTCGTCGGTATTTGTGGGTTTTTTGC
>JBGTCJ010000533.1:0-3265 GCA_041748895.1 Pirellulaceae bacterium | reverse complement strand
GCGGAGGGCGAAGCCTCGATGGCGATCGACCTACAATTGAATACCGCCAAAAGACATAAACGCTAACGCCATCAAGCCGACAGTGATGAAGGTGATCCCGAGTCCTCGAAGGGGCGGTGGCACGTCGCTGTACTTCATCTTTTCGCGAATACCCGCCAAGGCCATGATGGCCAATGCCCAGCCGACGCCACTGCCGAAGCCATAAACGAGCGAATCGGCGAAGTTGAGTTCACGTTCGACCATGAACAGCGAGGCGCCGAGGATCGCGCAATTGACCGTGATCAGTGGCAGAAAAATCCCCAGCGCGTTGTAAAGCGGCGGGAAAAATCGATCGAGGACCATCTCGAGGATTTGAACCATCGCCGCGATCACGCCGATGTAACTAATAAAGCCCAGGAAGGAGAGGTCGTACTCGGCGAACGAACTTCCCATCCAACTCAGCGCGCCTTTCTTGAGCAGATACGCGTTGATCAGGTTGTTCGCTGGGACCGTGATCGTCAGGATCACGATCACGGCGATGCCGAGCATGGTCGCGGTTTTGACATTCTTGCTGATCGCCAAAAACGTGCACATGCCGAGAAAATAAGCAAGTGCTAGATTCTCGATGAAGACGGCCTTCAGAAAGATGCTGAGAAAGTGTTCGAAACTCATGATCGTCTAGGCCTCTTCAATCTGTTCGGGTTTGGCGACTCGGATTGCCCAAATCATGAATCCGATGATGAAAAACGCACTCGGCGGCAACAACATCATGCCGTTGGGGTTGTACCAACCGCCATCGCGGTCGAGCGAGAGAAGGGAAACGCCAAAGATGGTTCCGTTGCCAAACAGTTCTCGAAAGAAGGCGACAACCATCAACACCAGGGAGTATCCCAGACCGTTCCCAATGCCGTCGAGGAAGCTCATCCATACTCCATTCTTCATCGCAAACCCTTCGGCTCGGCCCATCACGATGCAGTTGGTGATGATCAAACCGACAAAAACAGACAACTGTTTGCTCACGTCATAAAGGAATGCCTTGAGCACCTGGTCGACGACGATCACGAACGAGGCGATCACGACCATCTGAACAATGATCCGAATGCTGCTGGGGATGTAATGCCGAATCGCCGAAACCGCAACGTTGCTGCAAGCGACGACCGCGATCACGGCCAGCGACATGACCAAGGACACCTTCATGCTCGTCGTCACGGCCAAGGCGCTGCAAATGCCAAGGATCTGCAGTGCGATCGGGTTGTTGTCGAGGATCGGCCCGAAAAGGACCTGTCCAGCCTTAGAGATCGCCATCGGTTTTGACTCCTGCCGCCGGTTGATTGTCCATGTCAGACTCGAGTTTCTTAAGGAACTTGCCGTAACCATCGTCGCCGGCCCAGTACCGAATTAGGTTGGTCACGCCATTGCTGGTGATGGTCGCTCCGGAGAGTCCATCGACGAGGTGGTCGCTCCCCGAAGGAGCAGGGCCTTTCGCCAATCCAGCCGCGGGCTCGCCCGACTCGTCATAGAGCGTTAGGCCCACCCACTGCGCCTTCCAATTCGGATTGTCGACCTCACCCCCGAGTCCGGGCGTTTCGGCGTGCGAATAGAAGGTCAATCCCTGAACGGTCTCCAAATCCCGCTTGAGCGCGAGGTAACCGTACAACGTTGACCACAGTCCCTGACCGTACACGGGAAGAACCACCTGGGTGATGGCGTTCGTCTTCGGATTGCGGACGAGGAAGACGCGAGCGATCTTCTCACGACGGGTCTTCCCGATGCTGTAACGCGGATCGCTCGTTTGGACGCTCAGCTCGGGTCGCTTCGCGGCGTCCACGGGGTCGTAGGTCTTGACGTCAAACTCGTTAGTGAACTGACCGGTGTCGAGATCGACCAACCGCTCCTCCACCCGCGAGTAAAGTTCGTCAATCTGTTCCCGCGAAAGCTGCGAAGCGGGTAGACCGAACTCTCCCAGCGCCAAACCGGCGGCGTCGAGAATGTTCCGCTGGCGGTCGATAATCTGATTCTGCGCCTGAAACGGACGCAGCACCACGGCCGCGGCACTAACCGCCAACGAGCAGACCACACAAAGGACGGTAGCGACCAAGAAGGTGCCGCCGAGTGAATCACGCCGTAGCATAGCGAGCGACCCTCCGACGAATATTGGATTGAATGACGTAGTAGTCGATCAGTGGAGCAAAGACGTTTCCGAATAGGATCGCAAGCATGATCCCTTCGGGAAATGCGGGATTGATCACGCGAATCAAGATCGTCATGAACCCGATCAGGAAGCCGTAAATCCATTTCCCTTTCTCGGTCATCGCGGCACTGACGGGATCGGTCGCCATGAAGACCAATCCGAAAGCGAGCCCACCAATCGAAAGGTGCCAATAGAAGGGGATCGAGAACATTGGATTGGTGCCGCTGTCGACACCATTGAGCAACAGCGAGGTTCCGATCGCTCCGGCAACGACACCGGCCATGATCTTCCAAGACCCGATCCCTGTGGCGATCAGAATTGCCGCTCCGACGAGGCAAAGCAGAGCGCTCGTTTCGCCAATGCTTCCCTGGATCGTGCCCACAAAGGCGCTCGTCAAGCTGATCGAACCTTCGCCCCACGGGTAGGCGATGGAGGCGAGCGAGTCAACCGCGGGAATCGTTGCCGTCGCCATTTGTCCGAGCGCCGTGGCGCCGGAGAAACCATCGACCGCCGTCCAAACCTTATCGCCACTTATCTGCGCGGCGTAGGCAAAGTAGAGGAACGCTCTCGCCGTGAGCGCAACGTTGAGGAAGTTGCGACCCGTGCCGCCAAACACCTCCTTCGCGACGATCACACCGAATGCGATCCCAATCGCGACCTGCCAGAGTGGAATCGAAGGGGGAAGCGTGAGCGGGAAAAGCAGCCCCGTGACCAAAAATCCCTCGTTGATCTCGTGGCCCCGAAGCACACTGAAGATCAACTCGATGTGCCCCCCGACAAACATGCAGACGGCGTAAATTGGGATGAAGTGAATGGCGCCGTAAATGAAGTTGTCGAGGAAACTCTGCGGGTCGTGTCCGAAACCTAACGCCGTGTGCACCGTGTGATGCCAATCGAATATGAACTCGGCGCCGACGGCCTCCATTTTCGTGATCGTCGAATTGGCCTGGTAGCCTACGTTCCACATCCCGAACAGGGTGACCGGAATCAGTGAGAACACCACCATGCTCATCATTCGCTTCAGGTCGATCCCGTCGCGAACGTGAGTGACTCGTTTGGTCGTTTCACCCGGGGTGTACAAGAACGTATCCAACG
>JBGTCJ010000532.1:0-2608 GCA_041748895.1 Pirellulaceae bacterium | reverse complement strand
CTTCGACCCTCCCCAGGGAGGGTAATGAAGCTTGTGCAGATGCGAATGCCCTCGGGGAGGGTCGAAGTCGAGGGACGAGGCTTCGGGGAGGGGTGAATCGGCCCAGGTGCGCGGGCTGCCTAGGCCGGACCAATGACTCGGCGTTTGGCTCCGGTTGAAGCCAGGGTCTAACCTCTATTCGAACAGTCGCATCGTTCAACGTATCTCGGACCGGTACGCTCGATCGATCACCTGAATCGTGTGCAGCACCGGGATGTTGCTTCCCAGACGCCGCAGGTGACGCTCGATCTGAATTTGGCAACCGATGTTCCCTAGCGCGACCAGGTCGCAACCGGTCTCGATGATACGTCGCGCCTTCCGCTCTCCCAGCTGGCCCGCGATCTCCGGTTGGTCGATGTTGTAAGTCCCTGCCGAGCCACAGCAGAGATCATTCTCGCCGAGTTCCACTAGCTCAAGCCCGGGGATCGTCCGCAAAAGGTCCCGAGGGGGATTCCGAACCTTTTGCGCGTGAGCCAAGTGGCATGCGTCGTGATAAGCGACGCGAATCGATTGCCCAGGCGGCGGTTCGATCCCGATCCGGTCGAGGTAGACACTCACGTCAATCACCCGGCTCGCAAATCGCTCCCCCGCGGCGTGCTCAGTCTCCCCAGCCAAGATCAACGGGTACTCATGCATCCCGCTGCCACATCCCGCGGCAGTGCTGATAATCGGCATTTCAGAGGCCGAGAAGGCCGACAGATTCCGCCTGGCCAACGCCCCGGCGCGCGAGGCGTTGCCCACGTGCCAATCCAGTGCGCCGCAGCAAACTTGGCCTTTCGGGACTGCGACCGCGATCCCATTGCGATTGAGCACGCGGATCGCCGCGGCGGTGATGTCCGGGCCGAGCACCTGCGCGGCACAACCCAGATGCAACATCACTTCGCCACGTCTCTCTCCCGATGCCGGCGAATGCTCCGGCGGATGATGAGACTCGGGAAGCGAATCCGGGATCAGGTCCAGCATGGGACGCAGCGCCGATGGGGTCACACGGGAGAGGGCTCGCCCCAGTTTCCCCAACCGCATGGCAAGCGCGAACCGGCGAGGGTAGGGCAATGTCCACGAAGCCAACTTCCGCCTCAAACGGACGCCGAATCCTCGAGTCGAAGAATCGCCATGCGAAGCACGAAACGAGCTCAGCAGGCTGCCATAGTGGACGCCCGACGGGCAGTGCGTTTCGCAGGCGACACAACCGAGGCATCGATCGATGTGCGGTGTCGCCTGATCGACATCGAGCTTTCCCTCCAAAACCTCCTTCATCAACAGGATTCGACCACGCGGCGAATCGGCCTCGTCGCCCAAAACCTCGTAGGTCGGGCAGGTGGGCAAACAAAAGCCGCAATGAACACACGTTTCAATCGCCTTGGCCATCGCCTCGCCACGAGGACCTAACGATTCGATCGGCAACTGATGAAGCATGTGAGCCAGTGACTGGGGAATTCGGTGTGAGAGGACTGACAGTCAATCGTAACGGCGATCGCGTCGTATGGAGAGTCGATGGTGATGGCGGACACAGCGCCCGGACCTAAGGACAGCCAGCCCATCGATTGCCGGGATCGAGTGATTGCTTGACTCGTCGAACCATCGCCGCACTCGGCCGAACGCCAATCCGGTACCGCGAGGCGTCGCCTCTCAAAACGGTACCACCTAGTTCGTGGTAACGCAGCAGGTCATCGAGTTGCCCGATCGGACGCTCCATCGGCCACGCGATCCAAAGAAGATTTCCCGCCGCGCTGTATCGCCGCGGTACCACGGCCTCCACGAGCGAATTCTCAACGGCCAACAATTTTGAGGGCGCCAACGCGACGCGGACCCACCGATCCTCGCCCGCCCAACTGCCATCCTCGATCGAACGCCAAATCGATGTGGGCTCATCGACCACCGTCATCCGCGCCACGGGGTCACATGCCGCAATGATCTCGACCGCTCGACGCTCGATCACCGAAATCGCATCGGGTTCGCCCGAGACCCGAACCCAAATGTTTCCTCCACCGCTGAGATCGATCGCAGTCCATTCCAGCGGCGAACGGACCAACTGCGATTGCAATCGTGCGGCCGACTCAAACGACGCCGTCGTCACCGCAAATGTCGCCTCGGCTTTGGGACGCGGGAAGACCTTCAATGTCACTTCGACGATCGCACCAAAGTAGCCCGCGCTGCCGATCATCAGTTTCGGCAGGTCGTACCCTGCCGCATTCTTGACAACTTTACCGCCCCCGAAAACCAGATTCGCCTGACCGTCGACTAAACGGATCGCCATCAAAAAATCGCGTAGGCCTCCGTATCGAAGCCTTCCAGGGCCGCTGAGACCCGCCGCCACCGTGCCCCCGATCGTCGCCCCGCGAGATACCAACGGAGGGTCGAAGGGAAGGTATTGCCCGTGCAGGGCCAAAGCCGCATCCAAGTCACGAAGGGGAGTGCCTGCCAGCGCCGTAATCAAAAACTCCGACGGCTGATGATCAACAACGCCAGACAAAGCCGAGAGGTCAAGTTGGACAGCATCCGGGTGTGCCGACGCCATCGTTGTTTTGGTCCCCGCGCCGACGACATGCAGGAAGCGATGCGAACCCGC
>JBGTCJ010000531.1:0-4249 GCA_041748895.1 Pirellulaceae bacterium | reverse complement strand
CCGACTCGGAGACCGCGCGGCTTCCGGTTCGCTGATCCCTTGCTTCATCGCCAGCACGAGTGAGGTGTACGGCAAGAATCCAAAGGAAGTCTGGAACGAGGAAGACGACCTCGTGTTTGGCTCGACGACGAAGCCTCGCTGGAGTTATGGGGTCTCCAAGGCCATCGATGAATTCCTCGCGCTTGCGTTCTACAAGCAGTGGAACGTACCCGTCGTGATTGGGCGATTTTTTAATGTCGTGGGCCCAAGGCAAACCGGTGCCTATGGCATGGTCCTGCCCCGGTTCGTCGATTCGGCGCTCAACGGCCGGTCACTTGTCGTTCACGACGACGGCAATCAAATTCGTTGTTTTGCCCATGTCAGTGACGTCGTGGACGCGGTCATCCGATTGGTCGATACGCCCTCCGCGGCGGGGCGCGTCTACAACATCGGCAGCGATCAACCGATCACCATTCTCGATTTGGCTAAACGCGTGATCAGGCGCGTAAACCCAGGGTCGGCCATCGACTTCCAAACCTATCGCGAGGCGTATGACGAATCTTTCGAGGACATTCGTAGACGGGTACCCGACCTTTCCCGCGTCCGCACCGCGATTGGCTACGATTGCCGCCATTCTCTAGATGACATCATTGACGATGTCGCCGCATCGATGCGGCGACGCGAACCAGGTGCCACGCCGACTTGATCGATTGAAACAGCGTCAATTTGCTTCTGCCCCGCTCGCGTTCGACAAATCGAATCGGCACCTCAACCATCTTGGCGCCGTTGGATCCCAGTCGAACCAACACCTCTTCCAGGATCGCGTAGCTGTTGCTCTTCAGTGACGAAGGTGGCAGTTTGGCGAGTGCTGCGACACGGTAGCAGCGAAAAGACCCGCTGCAGTCCGACACGGGTAGCCCCAAAACTTGGGTGGCAAACCCGTTCACCGCCCGGCTCATCCACCGGCGGTGTCGAGGCCAACCGGAGATCGACCCGCCGGGAAGGTACCGCGACCCGACCACGACATCGATCGTCGGGTCCGAGACCGCGCGACCCAAGAGGGTCGGTAGGACCGCGGGGTCGTGGCTCAGGTCTCCGTCGAGATTGAGGACAAAGTCGTACCCGTGATCGACGGCGTATTGCAGTGCCAATCGCGTGGCACCACCGAGTCCCCGTTGACCCACGCGAATTATCGCGCGAACGCGCTCATCAACCTCTGACGCGCGCTCCGCCCACTGACCGGTCCCATCGGGTGACTGATCGTCAACGATCAACACGTCGACCGTTGGTATCGCCGAGAAAATTCGCGACACCAGTTCCGGTAAATTGGCGATCTCATTGTAGGTGCAGACTACCACGAGCACGCGCTGCGACTTTTGATCGAAGACGCCCACGCCGCTGCGAACATCGATGCCTTCGGACGACTCTGTCACGGTGAGCTTGGTTGGCGGGTGGCGTTGATGACGAAGAAAATCAATGAGCGTCCAATTCGATCGCTTGTGCATACGTCGGTAGATCGTCCGAAGGGCCTGCCAAGCCGACGACAACGTCTCGAAGTGGCCCGCCAGGGCGAGACAGTGCTAGAGTCGGCACGATGCTCGAATGGGGTGGCAATCGACGCATCATGCGAGACACGGACCTACGGCGGCTGGCGTGATTTAGCGCCGATAGTCCCCATGGCCAGGTCCGATCACCTGCTATCCAGCCAAGAGAATGGCCCGGGAGCAAGTCGAGACGGACGCGACGAGCACTTGCCGCGACCAATCGTTGGCAAAGCGCGACATAGAAGCCGTCGGTCAGAGAGAGCTTTCGAGACGTGACCAACACCGGGGTCATCCCCAATCGATCACCGGTTCGCAGCAACCAGACGACCAACCCCTCAAGCGGATCCGACTGCGTCGCAACTCCATCGTGGCCCACCAAACCCTGCCGCGCTTCGGGGTCTGAAGGCATTTCCAGGCAGCGAATCATGGCGGCGAACTCTCAGTTCGGGGACGGAATGATCATTCACCCGAGCGCAAACGGGTGAACAGATTGCGAAAGCTGCGATCGGCGGATTCGGTCGGCTTTCGAAGCGAGCCCGAACCAACGACACCCCGCGAGGGTGGGTCGATCAAGACCTCAATGTCGTCTTCAATCACCAGCAGGTCTCGGTCATCAGTCGCCATTGGAGACGGCTCATCGTCTCGCCAGAAGACCGCCATCGACGGGGAGACATCGGTCGAGTCGCCCACGCGATCGTGGGCATGGAGATCGTCGTGATGTGAAACTTCCCGCTCGATGGGAGGCATCGAGGCCACCGGATCGCGGTAGAACCGAGGTGGAGAAGCCGACCCAACTTCGACAGCCCGCTCGTCATCGAAACCGTCACCGAACAGGGCAGCACTGGCGGGCGTCAGCGGTAACGCTGCATCGTCTCCACCGATCCGATCCTCAAAGGCCGGTGCGCCGTCGTCGGCCAGGTAATCTTCATCAAAACGTGTGTCGTGCATGCGTGCCTCGTTGTCGCTTCGCTCAGCGACCCGGCTTGAGGCGACCGCGGAGCGGCCCTCATCGCTGGGCTCCCGCAATTCACCGAACTCAACTCGCGATGTCGCGCACTCGCGAAGCTTCGGCTCGAGCAGCGGGCTCGGCAATTGTTGCAGATCGGCCCAGGCCCTCTGAATGCCATCGGCGGAAATTCGCTCGGCCCGATCACGCGTCGCAAATTCAACCGCCTGGCTCATCAATTGGTTGATTAGCCGTGGGACCCCCATCGTCGCATGCTGGATGGTGGCGATCGCGTCCTCGTCAATCGACATGGCCGAGGAAGCGAGTTGAACACGGATGTATTTGGCGGTCTCAGCCTGGTTCATGGGGTGCAAGTAGCATCGAGCCGCAATCCTTTGAGCCAACGATTCCTGCTGCGGATCAGCCAGCGGCTCCTCCAATTTTGGGCTGCCAACCAACACGGTCTGAACCAGCGGACGGCCGTTGCGCGCGAGATTCGTGAGCATGCGAACTTCGTCGAGCAACTCGGCCGACAACATCTGCGCCTCATCGATGATCAAGAGCAGCGGTCTGGAACCATCGGGAGACTGAGAAAGCCACTCGATCAGCATCAAGTAGAGCGCGCCCTCCTCGGCTGGCTGATGTGGCTGGTGAAGGTGATACAACACCTGCTGGATCAATCCCAAACGGCTTGTGACACGAATGTCGCCCAACAGGACAACCCAGTGAGACGTTCGGTAGGCGGCGGCGATACGCTGGCAAAGGAGCGATTTACCAGTGCCTGGCGGTCCCATCACAACGCCCAACGCTTCACCTCGGTCGATCATCCGGCCAAGCCGCTGGCGGGCCTCCTCGATCGGCCCGATCGGAACGTAACAATGGATCGACGGGACACCTTTGAAAGGGCGATCCATGCCCAAAGAGCTGTCAGAGGGTTTCATAGCGGTTCACGTGCAGGCAGGTCAAATGGTTCAATCCACTCTGGGCTTTATCGGCACAATCGGAGCAATGCGTAAAGTTATCCGTTTCCAGTTTCTGGTTTTCAGGTCATCAAACGCCAAGCCGCGGCGATGCCGAGAGCGTAACTGCCACAGACAAATGCACGCCGCGCCCACTCGCCGCGTGACGGCCGCGCCCGAATCCAAGACGCAGGCATTTCGATTCGGAGCACCCGCTCCGATTGGTGGTCGTCATGAACGGCGCCCAGCCATGGACTCTGCCCGATCGGTGGAGTGGCCGCTTCGCCCGCGAGACAGGGATCGGCTCGGAAAGCTGCCCTCGTGATCGCGCCGACGTGTTCTGAATCGGATCCAGCCGAGCCGCGTACGTCCGGCGACCATACCGCCTGGTAAAGCAGGAACATCAGACCACCGGCGGCCAGAGCCGCCGCAACGGACCAGCGGGACATTTCGCCAGCCCGCGGACGCGGCTGCGGCTCAAGCACCGCGATCGCCAACGTCTCCTCAGCAATCACGGGCGACGGTGTATCGGCGATCACCTCCATGGAACTGAGCGAATCCGGGGGGACAGTCGCCGTCGGTAGCGGATTGTCCTGTGGTGTCGACGGGGACATCGGAGGGTGCCGCTGATAAAAATCCTCAGCAAACTTTCTCCACAGAGCGGCGTAGTAGGCGTCCGATTTCCGCGTGGCGATGGACCTACCCCGCGATCCACTTTTCGCCACGTGGTCCGAAACGACCGTTTCCGAGCGATTTAGAGCATCCTGCGGCGGCGCAGGCGTTACCGTCGATGGGCCCGCTGCCGCGTTTGAGGGGAGCAT
>JBGTCJ010000530.1:0-7862 GCA_041748895.1 Pirellulaceae bacterium | reverse complement strand
GTGGCAATGTCCCCTGCCCTGCCCTGCATGAGAAGGTCGCCTTCGGGGCCTATCGCTGGTCCAGTAACAAGCAAAACATCATCGCCATAGATCTCGCGCAGATCACGACAATTGAATAACGTATTTTCCTGTGCACCACCGACGATCATGCGAGTGATGATGTGAGCGACTCGCATAGCATTCATCGACCGGAGGGATACGAAGACGCGTATTGCACCCAGAGGAGACAGAGCCCATGCGGTGGCGCCGTCGGACCCGCTAGCGCTCGATCTCGTTGGTCAATCACTTCGCGGACCCACTCGGGCGACCGCTTTCCGCGTCCGACCTCAACCAAAGTGCCGACAATGTTTCGAACCATATTGTAGAGGAACCCATCCGCCTCGACTTCGATCGCCAGATGGACACAAGGGGAATCATCCGCCCTGCCCTGCCCCGGCAACCGAGGGCTCTGGTCTTCATCACCATCGGCCGCAATAGTCTGTCGGGATTGAACGATGACATCGACAGCCCGAACGTGTCGAACGGTAGATTTGCGGTCGGCGCCGGTAGCCTGGAAGCAGGCGAAGTCCTGTTGGCCGGTCACGAATCGCGCGGCCTGCGAAAGCGAATCGATCGCGATCGGGCCGGGAAGGTGCCAACGATAACGGTACTCGAACGGATCCCTTACGCCGCCGACCTGCAGCTGGTACCTGTATCGTTTTCCGGTGGCATCACGGATCGCATGAAAATCGGTCACGGCATCGGTGACTTGGGTCACGCAGATATCGGGCGGCAACTTGCTGTTGAGCGCACGCCCCAACTCCGGGGCGGTCGCCCGCCACTGGGCGAGCGAAAAACTCGCCACCTGTCCGAGCGCGTGCACTCCGGAGTCCGTACGGCCGCTCCCCGTCACCCTTGTCCGCTCGCGAGTGACTTGTGCCAGGGCTCGCTCGAGCATCAACTGAATCGTCTGCCTTCCCGGTTGAACCTGCCATCCCGCGTAGGCCGTTCCGTCGTAGGCCACGACCAGCTTGAAGTAACGTCGTGGCGAATCTTGGCAATCGTCGCCGACACCTCCGCGGACATTGGGCGGTCGCTCGTTCACGCCACGGGCACGTGTTTCACAAGCAGCTCGGCGATTTGGACCGCATTGGTCGCCGCCCCTTTTCGCAGGTTATCGCTGACACACCAGAACGCGATCCCGTTTCCGCCGCTGATGTCCTTTCGAACCCGACCCACGAACACATCGTCGCGCCCCTCGCAATCCAGCGGCATGGGATAGCGGCGGCCGCCCAAGTCATCGACGAGCGTGATTCCCGGCGCCGAAGCAAACAGTTCTCTCGCTTGATCGACCGAAAGCGGCCTCTCGGTCTCGACCAGAATCGACTCGCTGTGACCCAGCGCGACCGGAACGCGGACACAGGTCGGACAAACCTGGATCTCGTCGTCTCCCATGATCTTGCGGGTCTCGTAAACCATCTTCATTTCCTCGGAGGTGTATCCGGCGTGCTTCTCACTCCCGATTTGAGGGATCAAATTGAAGGCAATGGGGTGCTGGAAAACCTCGGGCTTGGCGACCTCTCCCCCGAGCGCCGCATGCGTGCTGCGATGCAATTCCTCGCTGCCGCTAAGTCCGGCCCCGCTGGTCGCCTGATAGGTGCTGACCACGACGCGGCGGACCCGGGCGTGACGGTGAAGCGGCGCGAGCGCGACGACCATTTGGGTCGTGCTGCAGTTGGGGCTGGCAATGATGCCCTGGTGGTTCTCGATCGCGGAAGGATTCACCTCGGGGACGACCAACGGAACGTTGGGATCCATCCGCCAGTACCCACTCTCGTCTACCACGACGGCCCCTGCCTTCACTGCCCAAGGCACGAACTCAGCCGCCACATCATCCGGGGTGCTGGCGATCACAAGATCGACCCCCTCAAACGCAGACGGCTCGAGCAACTCGACCACGATCGAATGTCCACCGACTTCGACGACGGTTCCCGCCGAGCGGCTCGATGCGAGCAACCGCAATCTTTTGTGAGGGAAGTGTCGAGTCTGCAACTGCTGCAAGACAATTCGGCCGACGGCTCCGGTGGCGCCGACAAGGGCGATCGTTTCGTACACGACTAAGGAATCTCAGTGGGATGGAAAGATATGGATGGTTTGCCGACTGGGCCAGGCACAGATGATCGCAACACCCTGAGTACTCGTCACATCGGGGCAGGCGGCTACAAGACTTTCAAGACGCGACTAGAAGCCCGCTTGCTTGATGAACTCGGGAAGCTCGGAATCGACCAATCCGTACCCGCCACGACCGCCCGAAACTCGCGTCTCCACCTCTTCGATCGTATTCTCCGCAGAGGCTTCCCAAAACTTGGTGATCGTCGGGTCATCGAGCGGTTGGAACGAGCGAAAGATCCGAAAGCCGACGCCGCGAGCGGGATCGCTGGTGAACCACCAGGGGCTCTTCGGGAAGTTGGGGTCTTCTTCCTTCCACATTTCGTCGTCGGATGCCATTCGAGCGGCGCTGCGGAGTTCCTCCGCGTCCATTTCCCAGCTGCCGCCGCGAACCACGCAGGCGGAGGAATCGGTCGGCCAATCCACGGCATCGGTCGCGTTGAGCACCCCGCCCCCGGCCTCGCGCATGGAGAGCAGATACGTGTGACCCTCCTCGCTGAACTGGTTCACGGTCCACTCGGCAACGCTCCCGTGCATGTCGTGCAGACCGAACGCATTGGGCAGCTTCGTCCCGACTCGTGGCAATTCGTCCTCGGTGTTGTCGAAGTACCACGCAAAATCGCCGAGCGAATCGGCGGAATCACCGAAGGCATACGCCGTCGCGGTGCCGCCGCGGCACGCGTACTCCCATTCAGCCTCGGTCGGAAGTCGATACTGCTGGCCCGTGATCAGGCTAAGCCATTTGGTGTACTGCTGGGCCGCATACTGTGTCATGGTGACGGCGGGTTGATCGGGAAGTTCGCCATACTCATAGGTGAAGCTTGGATCGTAGAGTTCGGTTGGCGCGGTGATCGAATCGGCGCGATTCTCCTCGGTAACCGGCCGTTGCCCCCGGGCCTCAAATTCCTTGAAAATCGAGTAGAGCTTCATGTATTCCTTGTACTCGGCCCAACGGACCTCGGTTTTGCCGACCCACATCGGCGAAACTTGCACTTGAATCTGAGGCCCCTCGTCTTCACGTCTTTGCGACTCGTCTTCGGGACTTCCCATCAGGTAGGTGCCGGCCGGGACCGGAATCATCTCGAACTCGACATCGGTCCCAGGAATTCGCACGGTGTAGGGCACCAGGTAGCCACCATCGACGGCAACGAATGGACCGTCCGCAGGCTTTGTGGTCGCCCAGCCGGGTGTCGCTTCGGTTACAGCCACCCCGGAGGGCGGCACCGCACCAGGGTTAGAATCTGCGAACAGCCGCTGCGTACCGAGTGACGCGTGCAGGGCGATCAAAATGGCGAAAAAGCAAAGGGCGCGGCAGAATCGCATAACGGTCGGAGGTTGAGGGGAAGCGTCGTGGCGGCACTGAGCCGATCCCAGTCTGAGGCCTGAAGTATAGTCCAGGCGACCCATTGCGAACACGCCGGCGACGGCAAAAACGGTGTTCGGCGACAGTTGGGAGTGGAAGGTTCCTCGTCGATTCTTGAGCTTTTCTTGGCTGGCCCGACGGGTTTTCGCAACCGCGCTGTCGTGCATTCGCGATGAGTTTCCGCAATTTTTGAACGCTCTTCGCACCGGCTTCTTCCGATTCGTGCGGCATGATTCTCGGACGGCCGTGCGGTGGAATTCTGCGGCGAAAGCCCGCAAGGCGTCCACCGGCCGATGCCGATTCCCAATGATTGTTTCAGCAACGATGCACTGAAGAGAAGAACGTATGACAATCCAGAATTCGATCCTCGTGGTTTTGGTCGCCACGATCTGGGGAAGCACACCGGCGGACGCACGCTATCCCTACGATGAGGCCCCGTCGGTGCTTTCGACCCAAAAAGAAGCCCGCGAGTTCGACGCGGTCTCGCCCGCAGCTCCGGCAGCCGCTGGGCACATGCCCAAGGCGCTCGTGTCGATGGTCGAAGCCGAGCCAGCCTCTGACAGCGACGAACCGGCATCGGACTCACCATCCACGAGTGCCGCTGGGGAGCTCGAATCATCGAGTCCGATCGTGGAATCGATGCCAGTCTATCGGTACGCTCCTGTCAATCGACGAAGCCAAGGTTTGCTGGGTGAATTGATGGAACTCGAACGGAGGAAAAATGCGTGGCTGCGGCGCACGTTCATCGGTCGCTAACGACACGGATCCAACCAACTTGTCGAACTTCTTGAGATGACGTTTCGACCGCCGCGACGCAGGCCACGAGCGTCGCGGCGGTTCTTTATTCGGCCCAGGTCCGCGACAGCGACAAGGTAGCTCCAACGCGGATCCTCTACCGCGTCGCTGCGGGGTTCAGTGCCACGGGAAGCGGGACCTCGCGTCGCCTCATCATCTCGTACAGCACCACCGCAACGGTAGACGACAGGTTGAGGCTCCTGACCTCGGGGTTGGTCGGCAGCCGAACGGCGGTCGGGGTGTCACTGTTGCAGATGCTTTTAGGTAGGCCGCTCGTTTCACTGCCAAAGACGACCACGTCACCCGCGGCAAAACCGGCGTCCCAGATCGTTTGTCGCGCGAAGCGGCTGAAGTACCAATAGCGGTGACGCGAGGGCGGAAGGCGTTCGGTCAAATGGCCCCAGGAAGCGACTTCGCGCCAGTGCAAATACTGCCAGTAATCGAGGCCGGCACGGCGAACTTTTTTCTCGTCGATTTGGAACGCCGCCGGCTGGACGATCCACAGCATCGACCCGGTGGCCACGCAGGAACGTCCTATATTGCCAGTGTTCTGCGGAATTTGGGGCTGATAAAGCACGACGTGGGCGAGCGGATCGACGCTCGGCGACGGCGTCTCAAGGAGTGGTTGCACCAACGCCCGCGGCTGGCCCAAACTGTAGGCCTTTGGGGCGTGGTCGTCCTCGCGATGAGTCCCCACCTTGCCTTTCGTCTCCGGTTGTTCTGCAACCTCCTTTTTGATCCTGAAATCGTCCATGCCGATCCCTGTTACCTGCGCCAAGTGCCTGACGCGATTTTCGGTAAATGAAAAATTCGCTGGGAAAAAAGGGCCCTGTCCGAAGTGCAAGGCCGAGATCACGATTCCCACTTTGGCCGAGCAGGTCGTTATTCACGCCCCGGCCGATGTCGCCCCCAAGGATAGCAAGGGGCAGAGTGTCCTCAAACCGATCAAGCGGAAAGAGACCGATGTCACGCGTCGCGGTTTGTTGATTTCGGCGGGCGCGATTTTCGCCGCGATCCTGTTGGCGATCGGGATGAGGTTGACCGGCGGGACGCCCCTGGTAATGCGAGTTCTGTTCGCCGTACTGCTCGCTCCCCCGCTGGTCTGGGTGGGCTACGTGATCACGCGAGACTCGGAACTCGAGCCGTATCGCGGACGCGAGTTGTGGAGCCGCGTGGGCATCGTTTCGATCCTTTTCGCGGCACTTTGGCTGGTCTACGCGTGGGCGCCGGCCTACGTGATGGACCTCGATCGGGCGTCGGAAATGTCGCTGCTGGTCAGCGGGATCACGCTCGTGGTGATGATGTGCCTTGGGGCGCTCGCGGCCATGGTCGCTTTTGAGCTCGAGTTTCCCGGCGGTTTGACCATTGCGGGTGTCTACCTATCGGCGACGCTGGCGCTGGCGTTGATCGGTGCGGTCCAGCTCGCGACCCCGTAAAGAACGACTCCGCGGCAAAGGGGGCGTCGGTCATCTCCATCGCAACTGAACCAACAGGTGACCCATCCATGATCGAAGAAGTTCAGCGGCTCGGCGACAGCGATCATCTGGTCCGCATCGCACCGGAGATGGACGTGCCGTTGACCGATCGGATCACAGCGATTCTCGATACGGCGACGATGCGGCGGCTCGGTCGGCTGAGTCAGCTCGGTTTGGTGGCGATGGTCTACCCCGGAGCGACCCACTCGCGCTTGGAGCATTCGTTAGGTGTCTATCGAAACGCCCTTTGGCTGCTCCGCTACCTGGGCCGTCGCGAAGGCTTCGCCGAGATCGTTAACGTGCGCGGTGCCGAGGCCTTCGTCTTGGCCGCGCTGCTACATGATGCGGGGCACTGGCCCTTCTGCCACGCGATCGAGGACATGCGTCTGCCTGGTCTGGAGCGTCACGAGCAACGTGTCGCGGAGGTTCTCAAGCAAAGCGAAATGGCCGAGCTGATCGGCCGCGATTGGTCATGTACCGACGATGACATCCAGTCACTTCTCGAAGGCCGACCGGTGGGTGAGACTCGTCTCGGCAACGACGCCATCTCGCTGCTGGCCAGTTGCCTCAGCGGGCCGATCGACGTCGACAAACTCGATTATCTCATTCGTGACAGCCACCACGCGGGCGTCCCCTATGGTCGAAACTTCGACGCGGCGCGCCTGATGGGTGCGGTGACGATCCATCCCGGTCGGCCGCGCTTGGCAATCACGGATAAAGGACGGACAGCGGCCGAAATGATGGTCTTCGCGAGATACGTGATGTTCAGCGAAGTTTATTGGCACCATGCCGTTCGAGCCGCTACGGCAATGCTCCAGCGGGCGGTGTTCGAGACCGTGACGGGCAAAGCGGCAGGAGATGCCGATGCGCGGTGCTTCACCACGCTTGGCTTCAGCGATGAGCAATGGATCCAGTGGCTGATCGAACGATCTCAAAATGCACCCGTGTTTCCTTTGCTCGACGGCCTGTTCGGATCACGTCGGCGGTTATACAAACGGGTCCTTGAGCTGAACGTGGTCGACGGCAATCGGCTCCATCGGGCGTTGGCTCGACGCAGCTACTGGTGGCTCGTGGCTTGTGGTGACACGCTGGCGAGTCGCTTGAGCCAACTGACGGGGCTTAAGATTGGTGGAACGGATCTATTGATCGATGCCCCGCCGGTCAAGCTCGAAGTCGACATCAACATGGACGTCGTCGATCGCGGCGGGATCGTTCGCAAGCTCGCGGAGGTCTCGCCGGTGGCCGATGCGTTGGCCAACCAGCAGTTCGACGACCATGTCAAACGGGTGCGAATTTTTGTTCGTCCCGAGTTCCGCGAACCGATCCAACGCTGCCTCAGCGATGAAAGCGTTCTGTGGTCAGCGATCGAAGCAACCGCCCAGGATGTGGTTTAGGTATTTGCAATGAATAAGTGTCTGACCCATCGATTGATTGGGCGCATCTGGAACAAGGTGAAGAGATCATGAGGGTGATTGTTCGGTCGACGGCATCGTCGGCTTGTGTCACCGCCGCGAGGATTATCGCAGCGCAGGTGCGGCGTAATCCAGCGAGCGTGCTGGGATTGGCGACTGGGGGAACGCCGATCCGCTGCTATCAGGAGCTGATTCGGCTGCACCGCGAGGAGAACCTCGATTTTTCTCGCGTCACGACGTTCAATCTGGACGAGTACGTCGGTTTGGTCGGCGATGATCCGCGAAGTTACCGCGCGTTCATGCGAGAACATTTATTTTCACATCTCAATTTGGATTTGGAACGAACGCATCTCCCCGATTCGACCTCCACCGATTGGGAAGGGACCTGCCAAGCTTACGAACAGAAGATCGTGCAAGCCGGGGGTATTGACCTCCAGTTGCTCGGAATCGGAAGTGACGGTCACATCGCGTTCAACGAGCCGGGTTCGTCACTGGCCAGCCGCACGCGACTCAAGGCGCTCTGCCAGCGGACGGTGCTGGACAACGCCCGATTCTTCGATGGGGCTGAGCAGGTCCCGCGTCTCGCCGTGACGATGGGGGTTGGGACGATCCTCGACGCCCGACGATGTTTGCTCCTGGCGACGGGTGAGGGCAAGGCGGCGGCGATTC
>JBGTCJ010000529.1:0-9732 GCA_041748895.1 Pirellulaceae bacterium | reverse complement strand
GCGAGATCTCGAGGTACACCACCTCCTGCTGCTCGGCAAACAGCTCGACCTTCTTGACGTCCTGGACCGACTGCAGTTCGCGTCGGAGAAATTCGGTATATCGACGAAGCTCCGGGTAGGTAAAACCCTCCCCGGTGATCGCCAAAAAGATTCCGTACACGTCTCCAAAGTCGTCAATCACGATCGAACTGCCCCGAACCGACGGCGGCAATTGGGGCTGGACATCGGAAATCTTCCGCCGAAGTTCGTCCCAAACCTGCGGAATCGATTGCTTGTCGAACGCGTCCTTGATGACCACGGTCACGACCGACCGACCGCGAGACGATGTCGATTCGACTCGTCGCAGCTGACCCAATTGCTGACACGCGCTCTCGATCGGCCGCGTCACCTCCTTGGCGACCTCCTCGGCGCTCGCGCCGGGGTAGGGGGTGATGATCAACGCTTCCTTGATTGTGAACTCGGGGTCTTCCAAACGTCCCATGTTCTGATACGCGACGGCCCCCCCGACAACGATCATCGCCATCAGGAAAAACAGCACGCGATTGTTGCGGACCGAAATGACGCCGAGGTTCATAAAGGCGAACTCCCCAGGTCATCGCCTAGGTCACGCACCCTCATCCCGTCACGAAGCAAATTGACGCCCGCGACTACCACACGATCTCCGGCGAGTAACCCATCGACAACCTCGACCTGACCGCCCGCAGCAATTCCAAGCTCCACGGGGCGTTTGGCTACCGTCTCGTCTTCACCGAGCACCCAAACGATTTGCTCCCCCGAGGCATCACTGAAAACCGCGGGGATCGGCAGCAATATCCGTGTTCCCAAAATGCTCGCCCGACGATAGGTCATCGTGACCGTGGCGGTCATACCCGGAAGAACGTTGAAATCTTCGGGCTGCAGCATGGCGACGCGGACATTGAACGTTTGTGTCGTCGGGTCGGCCCTTTGAGCCATTTCCGTCACTCTCACGGGAAACCTCATCCCCGGAGCCCCAGGGAACTGGGCGGTCAACTGAACAATGTCGGCGGCCTGCAGATTGGCGGCCATCACCATTTCCGGGACATCCACCGCGATCTCCACCTCCTCGGCGTCCTGAAACTTGACCACCGCTTCCTTGGCACGAACGTTCTGCCCCTCCTCCACAAAACGCTCGGCGATGACGCCGTCAAAGGGAGCCCGAAGCGTGCAGTCATCCAACTGCAACTGGGCCTCGACCACGCGGCCCTCGAGCCCGCGGATCGCAGCTTGCTTGGCGTCGATGTCTTCTTCTCGGGCGATCGCTCCGATCTCAAGCAATTGACGAGCCGACTCGAGATCCTCCTGAGCGATCCGGTACGTCGTTTCCGCGCGATCGTAATCGGATTGAGATACCGCCCGAGACGCGATCAGCCGAGAGTAACGGCCAAACTCCGCTCTCGCATTGGCTAACCGCGACTCAGCCGCGCGGACGTCGCCTTCGCGTCGCAGTCGTTCCTCAGGTCGGTCACCTGCGAGCAATGCCCGCAACGCAGCGCGAGCCTGATCGAGCTGCCCCTGAAGCGCCGTCAATCGGGCGCGAAACTCGTCCTCCCGCAATTGCGCAATCACGTCGCCCTGAGAGACCTCTTGGCCTTCGCGGACCGGGAGCTTGACAAGCAATCCAGATACCTGAAATGCCAGCTGGACACGACTGGCGGCATCGACAGTACCAGGAAAAGCCCGGGTCGTCGTGTTCTCACCCGCCGCGACAACCATCGTCTTGACCGGGCGGATAATTTCCCCGACATCCGCTTCGGGACGAGAACAGCCTGCCTGCATCGCCGCGATCCCCCAAAAGATCGCAGGCGCGCGAAGGGCAAATGCCAAATGGCCAAGCAATTTTCGATGAGAAACTGACTGCGGCGCGCGTCTTGCGCAGCATGCGATTGTGCTCATAAGTAACCCAATCATTGCCCATGTTGCGGCAACATCGCGTTGCAACCGGTGAGCTTCCAGGCATGGGCGTCGCACCTGGTCCCCGAATTCCGATGAACCGAGGCACAGCCGTCACGCGCGGCTGATTCGTTCACCGGTCGAGAAATCTACACTGCAGCTGACCCCACCCGCAATCGTGCGAACGGCCATTCGGCAGTTTGCGACAACTGCCCCGTGCAGAATCCGAGGTGGTCAACCGCCAACATGCTTGGCAAAGGGGAGGCTGGGGAAGGTCACGTTCAGTTAGAACAGTGAATTCACGGCATCCGAGAGCAGGTCGAGCTCCTCGTCGTCGCCCGCGAACAGGCTGTCGAGCGCCGCGGGCGATGGTGCCGGCAGGCCGCCAAAAGGCATCAGCGGGGTCCCCGCGGGAAGCGACTGGTTGAAGCTCGGGCCGAAGAACGCGATGTCGCCGGCGTTGACCGAGCCGTCCCCGTTCCAATCCAGTCGCTGGTTGTAGGCCGGCACACCCACGCTCTGGTTGAACGAGGCCGCAAACCCACTGATGTCCCCCGCGTTGACGCTGCCGTCACCGTTGACGTCACCAATCAACACCCCAAACAATCGGCTGAACGAACCACCCGCTGTCGAGCTACCGTCACCGTCCAGCGCGTTGCCGGCCGTGTCGGTCACCGCATCCGATACCGCCACTCGCAGACGATCGATACTCAGCGGAGTGCTCAGCTCGATCACCCCTCGCATCAGATCCGTGTCGTACTGGACCGATGCGATGCTCGCGGCATAGCTCGGTAGGTTCACTCCCGTCAGCGCGACGTTGGCGGCGCTAAACCCGACCACCGGCTCGCTGAACTGCACGTAGATCCGGTTGATGCCAGCCCAGGGAAGCGGTACCGCATCGATCAGTTCGTAGCCCACACCGGCCGCATCGAGCGCACCGATGAAACCCGGTGACCAACTCGATCCCGCAACTTTGACGCTCGTGATCGTCGGAGGAGTCACGTCCACGGGGCCATCGGTGATCGTGATCGTCACTTCCTGAACGGTTCCCGGAAGCACGTTGGTCACGGCTCCGAAACCGATCACGACGGTTTCGTCGCCCTCAACGAGCTCATCCCCTAAGGCGGTAAGCGTCACGGATCCCGTGAGCTGACCTGCGGGAATGAAGATCTCCTGGCTCGAAAGCGTGAAGTCGCTCCCGATCGTTGCCGTTCCGCCGACCGAAAGTGCGATCGTGACATCGAGCGAACTGACGACTGACAACGTTGCCGTCACGACCGCGGCGCCACCATTCTCGGCGATCGAAAGCGGTGCCGCCGACAATTCGGCCGTCGGGGCGTTGTAATTCGTTACCGACACGGTCGCCGATGACGTCAACCCGTTGCCGTCGATCACCGTGTACGAGAAGGTGTCGACCACGGACTGGCCCGGTGCGAGAGCAGCAATCGCTCCGCCGGCGGAGGTCGAATCGTAGGCGACCGTCCCGTCCGGGTTGATCGAAACCGATGCCCCCAGCGCACTGACCGGACTGACCGACAGAACACTCGTTTCGCCGGCGATCGCCGCGTCGGTCCTCAGCGGAGTTTCGAAAGGTACAAAGACGAACTGGAACCCGGAATCGACGAGCACGAAATCAGGCCCTTGTCGAAGCGTGACCTCGAACTTCCCGTCGACCGTGCTGGCGTAGAACGCCCCATAGTTGACTGGAATCTCGACCTCCGACCCGTCCGGTAGAAGCACCTTTTGGGCTTCGTTGGGGATGACAATCAACGATCCCGTCGTTGGGCTTTCGCCCTGGATCTCAATGATCACCGACTGGTTCGCCGTCTCGGTCGCCGTGAAGGTTCCCGAAGACGCGATGATCCCACCGGGTACTGGTTCGGCACCCTCATCCTCTTCGTTGATGCTTCCGCTGGCCCAACGGCCAGCGACCAGATCAACGGTCGAGTAGGGAATGTAAACAAAGAAGAACGGGTCGTCCTCGAACCCGGTGTCCCCCGTGTCATTGTCGGCTTGGCGAACACCCCAGGTGTTGTTGCCCAGCGGCAGAACGGACATGAAGTTGTCGTCGTTGTTGCCGCCAATCACGAACAACAATCCATCGGTGTTCGAATCGGCCACTCCTGGGATCGAGACGGTCCATAGACCGGTTTGAACCTTGGTGATATCCGACTGGTTGACTCCGTTGCCATTGAGAAGCGTTCCATCGGTCGCGACCTGGCCGCCCACCCAACCTTCGGCATAGGGGAAGTAGGCCGCACCCAGTGGTGCGTTTCGCTCGCCGTTGCCGCCTGCACCGAGTTCCGTGGCGAAGGTGAGGGTGTCACCCCGGGCGGCCCAGCTCCAGACATTAACCGATCCGAACGGGAAAGAGTCGTCGCGAATCGTCCCCAATAGAACCCCGTCACGTGGCGTGATCGGTTCACCATCGACCCCCAATGCCAAGTCGCCCCGGTTCTGTGGACCGATCAGCGTGAACTGATTGGGCGCGCCATTGGGCAAAACCTCCCATGCGGTCTGCGCGTCGTTGGCTGCCTCGGGATTGCCGAAAATGTTGGCGGAGACGACCGGGAACAGCCCGGTGTCAGGGTGAAGATCATTCGCCAGCACGTCGATCGTGACGAGCGACTGTTTCTGCGCGACTAGCGAATCGTCGACCGCCATCGGACCGTCGAGCGTACCGATCACCGAGATCGGAATCACCACCGAAGCGGACGCTCCGAACGGGTCGGTTGCCGTCACCGTGGCCTGGACGAATCCGAACTGGTTCTCCAATCCCGTGAAAGTCAACGTGGTGCCAACGATCGTGGCGTCGATGATGTCGCCGCGCGAGAAAGAAACCGAATAGGTCAACACATCCGAGGCGTCTGGGTCAGAGAAAATCGCGGCAAGATCAAGCTGCGTCGAGGAGTCCTCGAGCAGATCGATTTCGGCAGGCGTCGCGATCACCTCGGGTGCGTCATTGGCACCAACCCAGTTGATGGTGACGGTGGCCAAGTCCGTCTCGCTACCAAGTTGTGCCCGATACACGAAGGTGTCCGTGTCGGTCTGGCCTTCGCCCAAAGCGCGGATCGCACCTCCGGTGTCGTAGTTGACGGTCCCATCCGGATTGACCGTGATCGGAATACCCTTGGAGGTCAGGTTGTTGCCGAGCGTTGCCGCCGAACTGCCCACGCTTGCGACCGTGATCGACGTGCTCGACTGAATCACGTTTTCAAACGGAATAAAGAAGAACACGAAATCGCCGTTCTGCGGGTTGGCCGTGTTGGAAGCGCTGATGAAGTCGAACTGACGAATCAAGAACTCGCTCGGATTGTCCGCTGCCGGTTCGTAGGTGAAGTACGAATTTCGCGGAACGTCGACCGAAAGGTCCATCGTTTCCATCACGAGCACACCCGAAGCCGGGCTGTGGCCCGGAACGCTCAACCGCCAGAACCCATCGCTCTCGCGTTGAATTGAGAAGTCGCCGAAAGACTGCCGCATCGGATTGACAACGTCGCTGGTTCCGTTGACCACACCACCGATCAATCCCGGTGCACTCCTTGGGATGTAAAGCACGTTGAAGCTGTTCTGCTCCGCTTGGGTCAGGCCGTGGGCGTTGTCACGATGCTGGACGAGCCACCGATCCCCACCCACGGGCCGAGTCCGCGTGTAGTTGTCGGAGTTGTCTGCGCCAATCCCGAAGAGGAATCCTTCGGCGAACGAGTCGGTGACACCCGCGACCGTCGCCTCGTAACGGCCTCCGCTTCCGGTCACCGTCAGGCCAGCACCGCCCGCGAGCGTGCCCGCCGTGCCGTTGTAGCTGCCACCAACCCAACCACTGGCATACGGGAAGTAGGCGGCACTGAATGGGGCGGCCTTTTCGCCCTGATTAGCGGTATCGACCCCGTTCTGTGGCGCGGCGTTCGTCGCAATCCACGCCCCCGATGCGTTGGCGGTGTACTGCACGACGGCCAAGTTGTTGGCGGTGGCGTCCAAAGGACTGTTGTCGAGCAACGTCGCCAAGACGATCCCCGAACCGCGGGGGATCCGCGGATTCGCCCCGCTATCGTTGGTCGGGTCAGAATCGGAATCGAGGTGCAGGTTGTAGTCGGCGTAGTTGTTCTGCAGGGGATTGATGGTCATCGCTCCCGCGTAAATCGAACGCTGCGGGACACCTGGCGAGTCCGGTCGATCGGGGATAAACGAGAGCCCGGTGTTAGCCGGACGATCCTGCGGTCCGAGCAGAGCCACGTTCATCGCTGAGATGTTCTGCGTCTCGGAACCCGATCGGTCGTTGTTGAGAATGCTCAGCACCGTGTCGCTGGATACGAAGAACGTGTCATCGATCGCGTCCAAGCCGAGCACCGAAACGACCGCCATCACACTGGCCGTCGCCCCATAGGGATCGGTCGCGGTGATGGTGATCTCAACGGTACCCGACGCCCCCGTAACCGGCGTGACGGTCACCGTGCTGCCGACCACCGAGCCGGTCACGATGTCGGGCGTGGAGAACGCGACCGAGTAGGTCAGCACATCGTCGACGTCGGGGTCCGAGAAGAAGCTGCTGGCGTCGAGGTTTTGAGCAGCGCCGTTTCGCGAGAATTGCAAATCCGCCAGCTCGGACAAGATAACCGGAGCGTCATTCACGCCATTCCAGTGAATCGTCGCGGTCGCGGTTCCCACCAACAACTGCTCGCCGCTCTGGTACTCGACCTCGTAGACGAACGAATCAACCGCCGACTGCCCCTGTCCGAGTCCGAGAATCTGTGAACCCGTGGAGTAGTTGACCGTCCCATCGGCATTCAAGCTCAGCGGAATCCCCAGCGCCGAAACGTTGTTGCCGAGCGTGCCCGCCGTGCTGCCCAGTCGCGAAATCACAAGCGGAGTCTGCGGGCGAATGGTGTTTTCGAACGGGACAAAGAAGAAGACGAAGTCCTCGTTGGCCAGTTGTGCGCTACCGTTGTAATCGAACTGACGGATCAGAATCGCCTGACTGTCGTTGGGGTCCACCTCGTAGGTGAAGTACGTGTTGCGAGGCTTGCCACGGCTCGTGTCAACGGTCTCCAGCACGACGGCGCCGCTGGTGATGCTTTGCCCGGGAACCGTCAGCTTCCAAATACCGTCGGATTGCCGCTGGATATTGAAGTCGCCGAATGACTGCAGCATCGGGTTGGCGTCACTGACTCGCCCATTGACCACGCCACCGATCAGCCCCTGAGCCGCTCGTGGAACGTAAAGCACATTGAACCGCTGGACCGCGACGGCTGTCTCCGAACCGTCGATTCCGTTCGCGTTGTCGCGGTGGATCACCGACCAACGGTTTCCGCCCAGCGGCATCGCACGCGCGTAATTGTCCTGGTTGTCACCCCCGATGACGAAGAGGAACCCTTCGTTGAAAGAGTCGGTTACGCCACTGACGGTCACTTCGTAGACCCCGGCCGAGCCAACCGCCACGATGCCCGCGTCCCCTCCGCGAAGCTGCGCAACACCGCCAGGGCTGACCGAGGGATTTCCGTCGAACGACGCACCTCGCCACCCCGCAGCGTACGGGAAGTAGGCTGCGCTGTAGTTGGCTGCCTGTTCGCCGTTGTTTTCGGGAGCCGCATTGGTTGCGATCCAAGCATCCCCAGCGGCGTTGGACGTGTACTGGACGACCGCCAAATTGTTGCGGGCCTCGTCGAGTTCGGCATTTTCCATCAGCGTCCCGAGCACGATCCCCTCGGTCAGATTCAGCCGTCGAAGGAGGAGCAATTCCGCATCCGTCGCCGGGTCATCGTCGAGATCGACGTAAAGGTCGACATCGCCGTAATTCTGCTGGGGCCTCCACAACGTGATCGCGCCATCGAAAACCGACCGCTGCGGTACACCAGGTTGGCCGGGCCGATCGGGAATGAAATTGTCCGCGGTGTTCGCGGCGCGATTTGCCGTCAGCTTGTCCACCTCGACGTTCTTGGCGGAAACCGCTTGGGTTTCATTCCCCGCAGTATCGTTGGTGAGCACATTCACCCCCGACGTGTCCGCAGCGAGGGAAAACGCATCGTCCACGATATTGAAAGCGAGCAACTGCCTCGCTTCAAGAGCCTGAATACTCAGGCGATTGGTCGTGTTCCCTGCACGCCGCCTCTTTCCAATTCGCGACGCCTCTCGACTCGTCAAACGGCTCACGCTGCGCTGAATCATGCTTACCTCAAACAAAATGCCGGGCTAAAAAGTGAATGACCCACCGGAAATCATTAATGGTTTGATGGCCGGTGCTCATCGGATTTCATCCCGTTTCGTCTACGGGGATGGTAACGACGGCGGGGAGTATATCGGTCATCCACTCTCGCTCAACCCAGTTCACAAGCATTTAACACGGCGAACTCAGGGGCAACACGCTCTCATGTAACTTCCTATTAAATTGCTTTTCTTTAAAACTTCACATACGTCCGGCGAGTGCGGGAATTTTGAGTCTTGTGCGCGCCAAACCCGGTTAGCGGGGGGGCCCAGTTTCCCGCCATAAATCCACTCATTTACGGGTGTGTCTCATCAGCGCGGCGGAACTGATAACGCGACAAGGGCGAGGAAATAGTGATTCAATTTCGGCGACGCGCCTTGTGAACAAAATACAACAGCCGACAAAATACCAAGGGTACACGGCACCCCCCTAGAATCACCCCACTGATGGATATTATTCATTTTGCCGCATCCTGGTTATTTTGAGAGTGGAGCCCTGTCACCGCCACACGTGGCCGAGCCCCAGGATGTGGGTAACTGAGGGCGTGGGCAATTTAGGTCAACTGCGCGGCTATGTTGGAGCATGCGGTCAGTCGAGCGTGCAGCAAATGATGGCCTTGAAGGATTCCGTATTTAGAAGGGGGCGATATCTCTCCAGAGCGTTCGCTAATGGGGTTTGTGATTAGTTGGGAATGCCCATTGATGAAGAGGCTGTTAATTCACCCTTCCGCGACTTACTTGGCTGCGGCAGCACTGTTATGTTGCGGCGGAAATGCATGTCGCCCCGGAGAACGTTTCAATGGTGAATGCGACATGAGTGCCATTCGCTCACAGTTTCGGAGTTTATTATGACAACGCGAAGGCTAGGCATTGAACGATCGTGGATCGCTCGAGGCGGCCACGAATTTCGTCGATCGGCCTTTACATTGGTGGAATTGCTGGTGGTGATCGCGATCATCGGCGTTCTCGTTGGTTTACTGCTTCCCGCCGTGCAGTCGGCTCGAGAGGCGGCGCGAAGGATGCAGTGTTCCAATCAGCTCAAGCAAATCGTGCTCGCAACGTTGAATTACGAGAGCACCTATCGGCAATTGCCTCCCGGACCGCTCGATGGGGATCCGCAGGCGATCACGGCCGCCGGCACACCAAACCCCGCAGGTTACAACTATGCCAACGGGACGACATGCTGCCGCGCGGCGACCCGCCGTGGATGGAGCGCCCAGTATCGAATCCTGCCTTTCCTCGAGCAGGGAAATGTCTACGACATGGGGCGAGACGATGGTCCCATCTGGCCTAATCGGGCCAACAATGCCCGTGAGGATGACGTTGCGCAACAATTGATTGGGATTTATTATTGCCCGAGCAGGCGACCGCCAACGGGTTATGGGACCGCCAAATTCGGCCGCACCGACTACGCGGGAAACGCCGGCTACTATCACGGCCGTCCTGACTCGACCGTTAATTTCATTCCCGAGGCGCCGTTGGGCGCACCGGCGTTGGGTACAAGAACGCTGTCAAATCAGGGATTGAAGCGAGGCCGTAGCGGACCGATCGTTTGGCCAGGCAGTGACATCAAGCGCATCCTATCTGAAATCATCGATGGGACGAGTCACACAATCGTCGTTG
>JBGTCJ010000528.1:0-5049 GCA_041748895.1 Pirellulaceae bacterium | reverse complement strand
GACCGCAAGTAATTCGGCCCATCGGTTTCCATCGGTAGATCGCCAACCAACGCGTCGACGAAATGCTGCTGCGTCGCCCGAACGCAGTCGCCCGCGAATCCGAGCGTGCTGGGCGAGTACACATGGTCGCGCTCGGCCTTTTCGAGACACTGAATCGTCAGCCGGCCATCCTCATACAACCGCAACGTTCCTTTATCCGCTTCGATCATCATCTCGCCGAACGTGTACCGTTGGTTCTCCGCCGTCGACTCGTTGAAACGATTGGCGTCGTAGAGCCCGATGCCGCCGGACGTGAATTGAAAAATCGAGAGGGCGGCGTCTTCTCCGGCGATCACCGGATTGAGCCTGCGGGTATGGCACCAAACGCGATCGATCTCGCCAGCCAAGAATCGGAAGCAATCGATCGTGTGCACCCCGGCCTCGAAGATCAGGAATCTCGGCATGGTGCGAAAGTAAGGCTGGCGATCGAGGTAGGCATGCTCGCCCCAGCCGTCTCCCGCGCGATTGCGGAAGGTGAGAGTATGGATTCGATCGCCAACCACGCCGTCATCGATCAAGCGTTTGATTTCGCGATACCAGGGCTGGAAGCGAAAGTTCTCATGAACCATGAATCGAACACCGGCGGCGGAAACGATATCGAGCAAATCGGTCGCCTCTTGAATCGTCGGCGCCAGCGGCTTTTGGCAAATGATCGCCAAACCACGTGCTGCCGCCTCGCCGCAAATCTCCAGGTGCGTATCGGGGCGAGTGATGATGTCGACAAAATCAATTTTTTCCCGATCGAGCATTTCAAGATAATCTCGATAAACGGCCGAGATCCCGTGACGAGAAGCGATTGTTTTCGCCTTCTCCAGATCAAGGTCACAACAGGCCACGATTTCCACCTGGTCAATCCGTGACCAAGCGTCGTAGTGAAATTGGCTGAAGTAACCGCCGCCGATGACGGCGCCGCGAAGCGTGTCGGTCACGTCTGGTCTCCCGTTGAGTCGATCATGCCATCCGAAACGCTTGGGATCTTCAGCGAGCTCACGATGGGCCGATCGGGGCGAATCGATAGCCACATCCAAGCCGCCAACAGATTCAACCCGGCGGCGACGTAAAAGAAGGGCTGATGATTGCCGGTCGCGGCATGCAGGTAGGGAAAGGCGAGCGACGTCAGGAATGCGCCCAAATTTCCGATCATGTTCATTAGCCCCGAGACCGCACCGGCACTCTTTCCGCCGATATCCAGGCAGGTCGACCACGAGGGGCTGAGGATCATGTCACTGCCGAAAATCGCCAAGCACATCGCGATCACCGCTTCGATGGGCGTGCGAGCTTGCACACACCAGGCCATACCGATCGCACTCAGCGAAAAGCCGATCATCGCCGGCAAGCGGCGGGAGAGCACCCAGCGTCCGCGGCGATAGAGGCTATCGACCGTCGCCCCCGCCATCCAGTTGCCAACAACGCCGCAGAGCAAGGGCGCCGCCGCGTAGAACGCGGTCTGCTGACTGGTCAGTTCGTACTGTCCCTTCATGTAGGGGAAGAACCACGAGATCGTGAAGAAGGCGGTGAAGTTGTGTGCGACGTACTGGAAAACCAGCCGCAACAGGTTGCCCGATCGAATCATGTCACCGAGTGACAGTGTAGCCAACGAGGTCCCAGCGCGCGCTGGTGTGGAACGCGTGGCGAGGATGTGATCGCGTTCACTCTTTGAGACCGCGAAATGGGTTTCGGGCGTGTCGCGGAAGAGCAGGTACCAGGCGATCGCCAAGCCGATTCCGGCAAACCCGAAGACGAAAAATGCGTACTGCCAACCTCCGGCCGACTGCATGATCCAAACGACCAGCGGCATCGCCACGGCGGCTCCCAAGCGGCCTCCCGAAAGGCTGATCGCATTGGCGATCCCCCGCTCACCGACGGGCAACCAGTTGTAAAAGGCTCTTGCCAGTGTCGGATATCCTCCGGCCTCGCCGACCCCGAACAGGAACCGAAGCAGGACCATCGGAAACAGCCCCCGAACGACTCCGGTTAGGGCCGTCAGGATCGACCAAGCCAAACAGACCGCCGTGAGCACTCGACGTGGTCCGAAGTGATCCGCCAACCGCCCGCTGGGAAGTTGAAACAGGGCGTATCCGAGCGAGAAGGAGGCGATCACCCACCCCATCTGCCGATCACTGAAGCCCAAATCCCGCGCGATGTCGTCTTTTGCCGCCGAGATGCAGGCACGATCGGCCCACATCAAGACGGACACCATGAACGCGCCGACAATCAATAGAAAACGAATGGGCATCGTGTGCACCCAACGACGTTGGCCGAATAGTGGGAAAAGGATCGGACGCTTACTTTGCATGGACGGCCAAGGCCGCCGATATCGCATCGGTGATCTGCCCTGTCGTCATCGCTCCGCCCATGTCAGGCGTGCGATTTCGAGGATCTGAGAGCACCTTGGCGACGGCGGCATGAAGCAGCGCGGCACCTCGGCGAGCCTCGGGATGATCGAGCCACTGCAGCATCAGTGCTGCCGAAAGGATCGTCGCGATCGGGTTGGCGATGCCCTTTCCGGCGATATCGGGCGCCGAACCGTGAGCCGGTTGAAAGACGGCCGCCGAGTCACCCAAATCGGCCGAAGGCGCCATCCCCATTCCGCCCACCAGCCCCGCCGCCAAGTCGCTCAAAATGTCGCCGAACATGTTCTCGGTGACGAGCACATCAAACCGATCCGGATTGCGAACGAGAAACAGGGCCGCGGCATCCACGTACACGTGATCGGCCGTGCAATCAGGGAAATCCGCTGCGACTTGATCGAACACTTGACGGAAAAAGACCATCGAAGACAGCACATTCGCTTTATCCACCAAAGTCACTCGCTTGCCACGATCGCGTTTCCGCGCGATCTCAAACGCCAGGCGACAAACTCGCTCGGCGCCGCGACGCGTGATTCGCATCGTGTTACACGCCACGTCACCGGATGGATCGAATGTCTCAGCACGACCCGCGAACAGACCCTCGGTACTTTCGCGAACCAAAACAAAATCGATATCGCCGGGACGATATCGCTTGAGTGGCGAATCATTCTCGTGAAACAACTCGATCGGGCGAACACCACCGTACAAGTCCAACCGCTCACGCAGCTCGAGCTGCGGTGCGATTTCGGTCCCGTCGGGATAGCGAACGTTCGGCAGCCCCATCGCCCCGAGCAAGATGGCATCGCAACGCCTGCATGCCTGCAACACATGGGAAGGGAAGGCATCACCACCACGTTGATACTCGGCGGCGCCGACGGTGTGTTCCTGCAAACAGAAAGAGACGCCGTCCAAGGAAGCTTCGAGCTGACGAATCAGTGAAACGGCCGAGGCCGTCACCTCGGGACCGATCCCATCGCCACCAAGCACAACAATATCAAAAACACGTGGTTGCATCGCGAATCGAGAGTGGCGTGGGTTCGAGAAAAGTGGATGGACTGCTATCATCACTGGGTTCAAAATCCGTCCGATCCGGTGATCTTGGACCGCCCGCCCATTGGCGGTCAAAGTCGAGCCGCCGGGGTTCTTGGCCCCGGCTGCGGCGGGTCAGGGCAAATCATACTCGTTTTAAAGAGCACGTTTTTGTTGAGCGTCCGAATATTCGCCGCGATCGTCTTTTCGGTATTCATTCAGCTGGATTGGCGATCCACAACCGCCGCTGCGCAAAGTGTCGCGGCTCCCGAGATGATCGAGGCGACCGGCGCGACGATGGGGACCCAATACCTCGTCAAGCTCTTCGCGCCTCCCTCGGACTTGCCCGAGGATTGGAAATTAACGGTCGACGCCGAGCTTCGGCGAGTCAATGATCAGATGTCAACGTACCTCCGCTCATCGGAGCTCAGTCGATTCAACGATTCAGAATCGACCGAGTGGTTTGCGGTCAGTGCGGAAACAGCGATGGTCGTTGCCAAAGGATTGCAGATCGCGGAGCTTTCCGAGGGTGCCCTGGACATCACCGTGGGACCGTTGGTGAACCTTTGGAGCTTTGGTCCTGAGAAACGCCGTTTGGAGCCGCCCAGCGATCAAGAACTCACTGCGGCGCTCGATCGCATCGGTTACCGACACTTGACCGCTCGGCTCGATCCTCCCGCGCTCAAGAAGGATTTGGCCGAATTGCAGGTCGACCTCTCGGCGATCGCCAAGGGGCACGGTGTCGACCGCGTGATCGACGTGCTGCGACGAATGAAAGTCGCGAACGCTTTCGTCGAAATTGGGGGAGAGGTTCGTGTGATGGGCGACAAGGCCGGTAAACCTTGGACCGTCGGGATCCAGCAACCCGATGTAGCGGGCGCGGTCGTCGCGATTGCCTGGCCTATGAACGCGGAGGCGATCGCAACGTCAGGTGATTACCGCAACTATTTCGAACACGATGGACGACGCTATTCGCACACCATCGACCCGCGGACCGGTCGACCCGTCGAACATCGGGTGGCTTCGGTATCGGTCCTCGCCGAGGATTGCATGACGGCCGACGCTTGGGCGACGGCCCTCAATGTGCTCGGCCCGCTCCGCGGAAAAGAGTTGGCCGATCAACTCGGTCTTGATACCCTCATGATGTTGCGAGGCGACTCGGGCTGGGCATCGCTGGCAACCGGAGGGTTCACCGAGGCGGCAAGCCAGTGGGAGATGCGGAGCGGTGCCGCGGAAACGGAAAAAGGGACGGAGAAAGGCATGAGCATTCCTGGTTGGCTTACCTTGGCCGTCATTTGCGTGGTTGCTTTTGGATTCGTGATCACGTTGATGGCTATTGGCGTGATGTTCGGGCGAAGATCGATCAGCGGCTCCTGCGGCGGTTTGGCCAACCGCAGAGACGCCGATGGGAATATCCGCTGTGGCCTGTGCAGCAACCCAGAGAACGCCTGCAAGGAGCTACGCGACAAGATGCAGGGTGAGCCTTCTCAGTCGACATAGCGGTCGGTCGCGACGCGCGGCCGATCGCCCTCCGATCCGCCACTCACTCGACCACTTCACTCGACCTTCACTGGCGAAGAAAATCCCGGAATCAGCATCGCCGCCATCTCGCGGGGCGCGGTTGCTCCTA
>JBGTCJ010000527.1:0-9678 GCA_041748895.1 Pirellulaceae bacterium | reverse complement strand
GGCGATGATGGTCGCCGATTTATTGGACGCAACGCGGTCACCGATCGACCCGGAACCGTTCGCGGTTGGCAGAATGTTATCGGGCGATGCCGCGCTGGCCTGATCGGTGATCATTCGAGCCGCAACACCGGCAGCCGGGGCTTGGATCCAATTTTCGCTTGGATCGCCTGCGGGGTCGCCAGTGGACTGACATGATCGTCGACCCACGCGGCGTCGTATTGATCGCCTTGGATCGCGCGCCGCGCCACCATCGCCGACTCGATATCGAGTCGTAGCGTCGATTTTTCGAGACACCACTTGGGTTCGATCAGAAAGTCTCGCGGCGCATCGCCACTGATTCGTTCGACCACCACTCGAGGCGGGATGAGTCGAAGGAAGTTGACGACCGTGTCGATGTAGGTTTGCCTGTCCATCATCTGCAGATCGCCGCGCAACACCTCGTCGCCAAGCGGTGTGCCGTGGACCGCGTACAAATTGTGAAGCTTGATCGCGTCGACGCCCAAGGGTCCGATCGATCGCGCGGTGTGCAAGTTGTCGGCGATCGATTCGCCCGGGATCCCCAAGATGATGTGAGCGCATGTCTCGAACCGCCTTCCTCGGCTGCGGTTCATCGCGTCGACCATGTGTCCGTGGCGATGGGCGCGATTCATCCAACGCAGACTCACGTCATGGCGGGACTGCATCCCGAACTCGAGCGACACGTGATGATCGGCGGCAAGTTCATCGATCAGATCGAGCACGGGATCGGGAACGCAGTCGGGACGCGTTCCGATCGCCAGACCGACGATCGCGGGATCTTGGCGAAGCGCCAGCCGGTACACCTCCTCCAACTGATCGACCGGCGCGTAGGTGTTGGTTGCCGGTTGGAAGTACGCGATGAAGCCTTGAACGCGGCCGTACCGGCGGCGGAGCGATGCCATGCCCCGTTGGATTTGGTCAGCGACCGACTGCAATCTCACTCGCCGGCTGGGGCTAAACGATCGGTTATCGCAAAAATGGCACCCGCCCCTCGCGACCGCTCCGTCGACGTTGGGGCAGGTAAATCCAGCGTCGATGCTGATCCGCTGCACCCGGCCGCCAAATCGCTTTCGCAATTCGGCGCCGAACGATCGAAACCGAGTTGGGGCCGCTTCGATACCGGATACGACGCCCTGTGGGGCAGAATTCTTGTCACTCATTGGCAGTAACCGGATTGTGCTGACCTAGTTTTCATTAAACTGATACAGCGGAACGAGAAACGCGTCACCGTCCAATGCCCCTTGGAAACGCACGCAGTCTACCTGTCAGGGAACCTAAATCCGATGGCTTGGGATGATAAACCAAAAGTAATCGTTCAGTACGGCATCTTGATTCCAACCGGAGGCGGTGACCCCATTCCACTGCTCAAGGATCGGTTGATCATCGGCCGTCGAGAGAGTTGCGACATCGTGCTCAAGTTCACGAACGTGTCGGGTCAGCATTGCCGGATGACAGTCGAGCATGGATATTGGTTCGTCCGTGATCTTGGCAGTCGTAACGGCACGAAGGTCGATGGTCGCCCGGTGATCCGCAAGCGGCTCGATCCGAAATCGAAGATTTCGTTTGCGAAGCATGAATTTCGTATCGACTACGAACCGCAGGACCTGGGGGCGTTCGGCCCACCGCCGGCGGACGATGATCACATCGAAGAATTGCTGAAGCACTCGTTGGTTGATCGCGCGGGATTGTCGCGGCGAAGCGAGAGTTCACGATCCACCAATCGAAAAACACTCGAAGATTGAGGCAAACGCGACAATGAGCCGACTGGCCCACCATGTTTTTTTCGCGCTCCACGACGCTTCTGCGGCGGCGGTCGACGATTTGGTCGCCGCCTGCCAGAAGTACCTCGTGCACCACGATGGGGTGGTCGACTTCAGCGTCGGGCGCCGCGATGAAAGTTTGGTGAGGGCGGTCAATGACGTCGACTACGACGTCTCCTTGCATGTGATATTTCGTGACCGAGCCGCTCACGATGCTTATCAGACGGCCGAGGATCACCTCACATTCATTGACTCGCAAAAGAGCAATTGGAAACGGGTTCGCGTGTTCGACAGCCTGCTCGAAACTTGACTTTTTTCGATCGATGGGCCGGGGTTTTTGGGGAGACTCTCTTGCCTTGGAATTGACCGGTAACGATAATCTTCGCAGCGGATCGCGATGACGCGTCGCGATTGTTACCTTACGGGCGAGGTTCGGTTCGATCTGGTTGGCACCTGAATCGACTTTGCCTTACTCTTTTTTTAAAGGAGGTGATCAAGTGGACTATTGCTGTACTTGCCAACGGGGTGGTAACCCGTAGTAAAAGTCGGCGGGCTGCGACTATGTCGGCAGCCACCCCACTCGCGATCATCTTCGAGAGAAGCGCGAGCCAATGCCCGGTGGTCGAGATTTTACCTTGGTCTCGACCACCGGGTTTTTTCTTGCCGGTAGCAGCACTCCGCCGGTAAGTGCGGGCCTTCCCATCTCATCGCTGCTCACGTCTTTTTTCACGTTAGGCCATCGATTGGCCCGCAAGCAATTTTTGGAAGTCCACTAGCGGCCGAGTGTTGGCGACATCGGCTTTGGTCAGCCCAGCCCGTCTGGCCTGATTGATCCCGAATCGAACGACGGAGAGTCCGAGGGTGCCGTGGGCGTCGCTATTGATCACGATTGGGATCGCATGCTTTTTGGCCGCTGCGAGATGGATCTCGTTCAGATCGAGTCGAGCCGGATTGGCGTTTAGTTCGAGTAGTTTGCCGTTGGCGGCCGCCGCTCTGATCACGGCATCGAGATCCACCTCGTAGGGCTCACGTCGATTGATCAGGCGACCGGTCGGGTGGGCGATGCAATCCACATGTGGGTTTTCGATCGCCCCGAGGAGACGATCGGTAATCTGCTGCCTCGGTTGTCGTTGGCCATAGTGGACGCTCGCCAAAACCCAATCGGCTTCGGCCAAGCAGTCGTCGGGAAGATCCATCCCACCGGATTCGAGGATGTCACATTCGATCCCTTTGAGAATCATGAGCCGCCCCTCGTATTCGCCGCGAATCTGTTCGATCATTCGCCACTGCTCGCGAAGGCGTTTGGGATCCAGACCACTAGCCATCGCAACCCTTTGACTGTGGTCGGTGATCGCGATGTATTCGAGCCCCTTGGCGATCGCGGCCTCGGCCATTTCCCGAAGGGTGGCGGTACCGTCGGTCGCACTCGTGTGCATGTGGAGATCGCCGCGGATATCGCTGGTCTCGATCAAGTCCGGAAGGTCGCCCGCCGTCGCCCATGCAAACTCCTGACGGTCCTCGCGCAGTTCGGGATCCATCCACGGCAAACCGACCGCTTCGTATACTTCCGCTTCGGTCGCCCCGCCGATTCGAACATCGTCCGAATCGCGGAACACGCCGTATTCATTGATCTTGAGACCTCGGGCGGCGGCGAGTTTGCGAAGGTGCACGTTGTGTTCTTTGGAACCCGTGAAGTACTGCAGTGCCGCCCCGAATTCATCTCGCTCGACCAATCGCATGTCGACTTGAAATGCCTTTCCAACGCGGATCGAGATTTTCTTCGCTTCGCCGCGAGCGATCGTCTGCGTCCGCTCGGGATAAGATTCGAAATGATCCATCGCCACGTTACGATCGGTAGCGACGACAAGCACATCGAGGTCGCCAACCGTTTCACACCCCCGTCGATAGCTCCCGGCCCACTGCATTTTTTCGACCGCCGAGCAGGACTTCATGTGTTCGCTCAGGTCGCTGACCAACTGGTCCGCTTCTGCCCAATACACCCGCTGCGATGCGGCCTGAGCGATGGCCAAACCGTCAAGAATCGACTGCTGCGTCTTAGCGCCAAAGCCTTTGAGCTTTTCAACTTCTCCTGCTTCGCACGCGCCTCGGAGTGCAGCGAGCGAGTCAATATTGAGTTCGCGGTGGAGGGTCGCGGCCTTCTTGGCCCCGAGTCCAGGGATCCTCGCCATCTCGATCACGACATCGGGCACCTCGGCGCGAAGCGTCTCGAGCTGCGTCAGGGTCCCGTGTTGGATCAGCTCGCTCGCCTTCTCTGCCAGCGTTTTTCCGATCCCGGGCAGCGATGCCAAATCACGATCGCGATCGGCAAGGATACTGGCAACCGGTTCATCGAGTCCTCGAATCGCGCGGGCCCCGTTTTGGTAAGCGCGAATGCGAAACGGGTTCTCGCCTCGAAATTCAAGCAGTTCGGCCATCTCTTCAAAGATGTCCGCTATCTCGGCATTGTCCAATGGCTTACTCGCGGGAGGCGGGTGTGACTTCGAGTTCGACCGACTCGTCGCCTCGTCGAACGACGACCTTGACACCCTGGCCAACCTTGAGGGCTTCGATCGCGTAGGTGTAGTCGTAGACGTTTTCGATCTTCCGACCGGCGAGTTCTACGACGACGTCGCCGCCCTTGAGCCCGGCCTTGGCCGCTGGTCCGTCGCTGGCCACGCCCGACAACCTGAGTCCCTTGATATCGCCGGCAACGTAATCAGGAATCGTGCCGAGGTAAGCGGTCAAATTCGCACGTGGCGCCTCGTTCGGTTGAGACCCTTCCTGGAGTTCAAAATTGGGCGGAGCGTCGGACGTCAAAACGCCGCGGGCGATCAACGCGAACAGTTGAGCGATTTTGGCTGCCCCCTCGTAGTTGAGTTTTTCCGGGGTATCGCGTGGGGTGTGATAGTCCTCGTGAGCTCCGGTGAAAGCCGCCAGGATCGGTACTTCGCGGCCGACGAACGCTGCGGCGTCGGTCGGTAACCTTGTCGAAGTCGGGTCGAGCTGGAGGTCAAGTCCAATGGGCACGTTTCGCCGCTGAACGTCATCGGTCCAGTAGGGTGAGGACCCGACGCCTTGAACGACTAGTTTTTCGCGAAGACGGCCGACCATGTCGAGGTTGAGGTAGGCGACGATTGCCTCACCCAACGGTTCGTCCTCCTCGCTCATCCCGTGCGCCGCAGCGATCATGCGGGCCTGAGGATCATTGGCGAGATCGCCGAACAAACTCGCCGTTCGCGGAGCGCCCGGAAAGAGCTCGTGGAATCGCTTCACGAATGCCTGCGAACCGAAAAGTCCGAGTTCCTCTCCCGACCAGGCGGCGACGACCAGGTCGTGCCGGGATGAGAGCTTCCCGTCGCGGTGCTGTGCGGCGAGGTACTGCGCGATCTCGAGCATCGCGGCGACGCCGCTAGCGTTGTCATCCGCACCCAAGTGAATCATCTCGCGTTCGTCATCGCGGGCCAGGGAACTGCCGGCGCCGCCCGCGCCGAGGTGGTCGATGTGGGCGCCCACCATCACCACGGCGGGTTCAACGGTCACTGAAGGGGACCCGTCGGCGGGGCGGGACGTACGCAGTCGCCCCAGCACGTTTCGGCCCACGCCCGTCTTCCGATCGACATCGATGGTCGCTTCCACCGAGACGCCATCGAGCTCGTATCCCATTGCGAGCGAACCGTCATCGAGTTTCGCCTGCTCTTGGGCAAGCGAGCGGCCCGACATCGCCATCCATTTGGCGGCCGTGGCATTGTCGACCGAGATCACCGCCATGCTGACGCCCGCCTGAGACGCGTCGCGATCGAAGCGGATCAACTCCCTTTGCACCTGGCTGGTTGGCCCCGCGACAAACAGAATGCCACGGGCGCCGAGATCACGGGCGACCGATGCCTTGCGTCGCGGTGCGCTGTATCGCGCCAGATGTTGACGCCGCTCGGGCGTGATCTCTTGGGGGAGGTCACGAAAGACCAGCACCCATTTGTCCTTCACGTCCAAGTGGACGTAACTGTCGTACTCCTCATTGCCTTCACTAGCCGGCGCGACCAACCCATAGCCGGCGAAAACGACCGGGCCTTCGGCAAACCGGCCATCACCCGAAAACGAAAGGGGTGTCCATGCCTTCTCGATCGCGAGCTGTTCTTCGCCCAAGACCAACGTGTTCCCCTCGCCCAAGGTGGCTCCCGAAGGAAACTCGAACGACTGGAACCAAGTTCCATCTTCTCCCGCCGGTTCAAACCCGATCGACTCGAGGTAGGCGGCGACGTAGGCGGTCGCACGGCGTTCGCCCTCGGTACCTGTCAATCGGCCCCCGAGTTCGGGTCGACAGAGGTAGTCGACATGGCGGCCAATATCAGCCGCGGTGAAGTCGGCGGAGGATTCGGCTGCCGCGGTGCTCCCGGCGGCCCGATCCTCGTCATTGTCCGAGGGGTCCGCGATGGCATGGGTCTGCCGGTCGTTGGCGAGCGCGAGCGGTTGGCGATCGAGTCCTAAAAGCTCGCGCGCGGAGGCGTGATTCCAACCGCCCATGAAAATCTGCGAGCGACCCGACGCCGTTCGTGTCGTGGTCCACGCGATCCGGTCACCCTGCGGGTGGAAGACGGGCAGGCCGTCGAAGCCCTCGCTATGGGTCACACGGACCGGTTCGCCTTCTCCATCGGCACGCACCATGTAGAGCTCGAAATTGGCGAACCCATGTCGGTTGGTTGTGAAAATCAGGTACTCGCCGCTGGGGTGGTAATACGGCGCCCAACTCATCGCACCGAGCCGCGTCAACTGTTTCTCATCACCCCCATCGATCGACAGCGTGAAGATCTCGGCCGTCGCCCCGTCTTCGCTGAATCGTCGCCAGCAGAAGCGGTCGCCATCGGGCGAGAAAAAAGGCCCGCCGTCGTACCCGAGCGTCTGGGTTAACCGCGTGACACCGCTGCCATCAGCGTTCATTTTGTAGATGTCGATCATCGATGCGGGATCGATGTCAAACAGCGTTTGCTCGCGCGGCGTCAACTTCCGCTCGTAGGCCGCCCGATTGGACGCGAAGAGGATCGTTTGTCCATCGGGACTGTAGGACGCTTCGGCGTCGTATCCGAGTGTGTCGGTTAGACGTCGGTATTCACCTGAACCACGTGAGTATTCGTAGAGCTCGAATTGCGGATCGTAGTCCCAAGCGTAACGACGTTGTTTACCGCTGGAACGGAGTTCCAATTCCTCTCGCTGCTTGGCGACGGACGTCGGGTCATGATGCGTGCTGGAGAAGAGGATCCGATCTCCATCGGGGTGGGGCCATGCACAGGTCGTTTTACCCGTCCCCGGCGACACACGGCGAATGTCTCCGTTGGCAAGGTCCATCCAAAAAATCTGATAAAACGGATTGTTCAGATCTCGTTCGCTCTGAAAAACCATCTGGGTGCCATCGGCGCTGAAATATCCTTCGCCAGCGCGCAACCCCTCGAAGGTAATCTGGCGTGGCGATTCGATCAGCAACGATTCCAAACCCACATCATCGTCGCCAACAGCGTGGGCGGCGATTGCTAGCGCCAATATCAACGAAAGGTAGCGTGTCATCGGACGAACCACTCCAGGAATGCGTGTTGCAAGCTTCAAATCGATCGGCCGTTTCGAGCGACGATCAGACCCTCGCTCCAACGAGTGAATAATTCACGACGTTCATCGCCGCTGCGAAACACTCGAATCGAAGTGTCGCTGCTTCGTGCATCCTCGCGAACCAGGCCGAACAGGTGGTGGTAGCTCGCCTGACCCGTGGACGCCGGTCGGTCATGGTCCACGTCCGCTTCGTCTGGTTCGGCGACCCGGGCAGTCACCTCGAACCGATAAACCTGCAGCCATCCGGGACGCTGGACGGCGGCCAATCGAACCGACTGAAACTTTGCCGTTCCGCCGAAGTAACCGTTCGCACTGAGATGGCTTCGGATCGATTGCTCCATCTCGCGATCGCCGCACCAATCCGTCCAGCTTTGCCGCAACTGCTTGAGAATGGAAAACATCGGGATATCGGCTCCTTCGCTCAATTGCTGACGCGCTCGACGTACTCTCCGGACCGCGTGTCGATCTTGATCACATTTCCGATCTTGATAAATCCCGGCACGAGAAACTCAGCTCCGGTCTCGACCTTAGCCGGTTTTGTGACGTTGGTCGCGGTATCTCCTTTGGCACCCGGCGCGGTGTCGAGCACTTCCAATTCGACGTGGGATGGCGGCTCGAGAATGATCGGGTTGTTGTTGAATAGCGTCACCGAGCAGGTCATGCCGTCCTTGAGGTACTTCCAAGCATCGCCCGCGACATCGGCTTTGACCTCGTACTGTTCAAAAGTCGCGGAGTCCATGAAAACGTAGTCTTCGCCTTGGCGGTAGAGATAGGTAACCGGCGTCTGTTCGACATCGGCACTCTCGAGCGCGTCGCCTCCCTTGTACGTCCGATCGAGCATGGTGCCGCGAACCAAATTCTTCATCCGACATTTGTAGAGCGCGTTACCTTTGCCGGGTTTGACAAAGTTCATTTCAATCATCACATACGGTTCGCCGTCGATTTGGATCTTCAGGCCTTTGCGGAAATCACTAGTGTTGTAAGTTGCCACGAGCAAACGGGCTCCATCAGCGTTTGAAATGGGGACGTCAATGACCATCGAGTTTTCTAAGAGGAAAACCAAGTTGGACGAGATTTTAGCCGAAACCGGGGTCCGTGTCCCGGGCCGTCCAGACCGCTCTGACTCTGAACCTTTGCAATTGCACCCTGTTTTGGCGGGCCCATCGCCGCACGATTTTGGAACACGGTCATTGCGGGGGGTCACCTGGCAGGAAGCGATGCGTCGCGCCATCCGTTCGGCGGACGAGCTACGCCGACGACTGCGGTTGCCACCGGCCTGCGATGTGGTCGCCAAGGCGGAATCGGCATTCTCGACTTTTGTTCCGCTCGAGTTCCTCTCGCGAATTCAGCCGCAATCACCCAGCGATCCTCTGCTGCGTCAGGTTTTGCCGACGGCGATGGAGATGGATGTGCGGCCCGGCTTTGTCAGCGACCCGGTTGCAGATCGGGCGTCGCACGTCGGTGGCGGCCTGCTGCAGAAGTACCGCCGACGATCCTTGTTGATCACGACGGGCGTCTGCGGCGTCCATTGTCGCTACTGTTTCCGGCGTGAATTCGACTATTCGGCCCGCGATGACGACGAGGCCGGCATTGGCGACGAGGCCGGCGCCGACGACGCGTCCACGGGGCGCTGGGATGCGGCCCTTCGGCACCTTCGCCGCGACGACTCGATTGACGAGGTCATACTCAGCGGCGGTGACCCATTGACGATCGATGACGAAAAACTCGCTCGTCTGATTGGCCAACTCGAATCGATACCCACGATCAAGCGTCTACGGCTGCACTCGCGAATGCCAATTGTGATTCCCCAACGGGTGACCGGGCCCCTCGTCGAGCGACTGCGACAAAGCCGATTGGCATGCTGGGTCGTCATCCACTGCAACCACCCGCAAGAGCTGGATCATCCGACGCTCGGTTCGCTCGCAAGATTGATCGATGCAGGGTTGCCGGTGCTGAATCAGGCCGTGCTTTTGTCGGGTGTCAACGATAGCGTCGACATTTTGGAGGCTCTTTGTCGTAAATTGATCGATCACCGGGTCCAACCCTACTACCTTCACCAACTCGATCGAGTGGCCGGAGCGGGCCATTTCGAGGTTTCGGTTGAACGTGGGGCGGCAATCGTTGCCGAATTGCGTCGACGACTCCCGGGTTATGGCGTCCCTCAGTACGTTGCGGAGATCGCCGGGATGTCCCACAAGCAACCGATCCCCTGATCTCCCGGGGTCGCCCTGATTCCCTGGGGTAGCACTGATTCCCTGGGGTAGCACTGATTCCCTGGGGTCACCCTAATTCAGCGGGGTGGCCC
>JBGTCJ010000526.1:0-2560 GCA_041748895.1 Pirellulaceae bacterium | reverse complement strand
GCCGTTACCGTCGCACGCCGCGCAGCGCCCGCCGTCGACATTAAAACTAAAACGGCTGGCCGTGTAACCGCGTGTCTTCGAGTCGGTAAGGCCGGCAAACAGTTCGCGAATTTCGTCGAAGACTTTGACGTAGGTCGCGGGATTGCTCCGCGGTGTCCGGCCGATCGGTGACTGATCGATGGCGATCGTTTTGTCGAGATGCTCGAGTCCCTCGATCGCATCGTGCGCGCCCGCTTCGGCCTCGGCGCCATTGAGCCGCGTCCGCAGGGCTGGTTCGAGAATATCGCCGATCAACGAACTCTTGCCGCTGCCCGACATTCCGGTCACACAGCAGAGCGTTCCGAGCGGAATCGCGACGTCGATGTTCTTGAGGTTGTTGTGTCGCGCGCCACGCACCGTCAACCACTGACCATCTTTAGGAGATCGGAGTTGGTCCTGGTTGGGAATGGGAATCGACTTCCTGCCCGAAAGGTATTGACCGGTGACGCTTGCAGAACTCGCCGCGATCGCGTCGATGTCGCCCGAGGCGACGATCCGGCCGCCTTTGACACCGGGTCCCGGCCCGAAATCGACGATCAAATCGGAGGCCCGCATCGTGTCTTCGTCGTGTTCAACGACAATGAGCGTGTTGCCGGCGTCTCGAAGCTTGAGCAGCGTTGCGATCAATCGGTCGTTGTCGTGTGGGTGCAGCCCGATCGAGGGCTCATCGAGTATGTAGAGCACACCGACCAAGGCGCTGCCGATTTGGCCCGCCAAACGGATCCGCTGTGACTCGCCGCCAGAGAGGGTCGGCGCGGTGCGGCTGAGCGTCAGGTACTCGAGTCCGACGCCCGTAAGAAATCCGAGCCGCGCTCGCACCTCCTTGATCGCTTCCGATGCGATCCGGCGTTCGATATCGGTCAATCGTATGTCGCTAAAGAAGTCCTGCAGGCGCGCGATCGAGAGCTCGCCAAGTTGTGGCAGGGATCGCTGGGGTGAATCGGAAAACGCTGCGGCGTCCGATTTGAGTCTCACGGCAGCAGCCTGAGCGTTCAGCCTCGCGCCATGGCAATCGACGCACGGCATGGTCTGCATCAGTTTCTCGAACTGCCGCAATTGCATCTTGTTCTTGGTCGTCCGGTACCGCTCGAGCAACTCGGGGATGATGCCCGAAAACTCACCGAAGTACTTTTTGGCGGCTTTACCACCGCGCCATGTGAATTCGAGCGATTCGTCGGCGCCCCACAGCCAAACCTTCTGAGCTTCCTTGGGAAGGTCGCGCCAGGGGACGCTGAGCATCGTGCCGTCGTCGAAGCCAAACTGTTCGTCGATCGCTTTGGCCACGTTCTGGTAAATGTGGCGACGATAACGGCCCACGTCGGCCCATTTGCCGACCAGCGAGATGGCGCCACCACGAAATGAGATTGCCTCATTGGGAATCAGGAGTGAAGGGTCGAACGTGTAAAGTTGTCCCAGCCCATCGCATCCGCGGCACATCCCCTGGGGACTATTGAAACTGAATAGCTGGGGTGATGGGGGTTGGAAGCTGCGACCACAATTTCCGCACGCGTACTTAGCCGAGAAAAGCAGATCGTCGCGCGGTGGTCCAGCGGCGTCGTCGGTCGGTGGACAAGCCGAAACGATGAGCGTTCCCTCACCCAGCGACAGCGCGACATCGACCGCCTCGGCGACCCGGGCCGGATCGCGCGCGTCGGCGTCAATACGATCGACCACCACTTCGACGTGGTGGCGGAGTTGTCGATCGAGTGCGGGTGGATCGGAAAGGAGGATGGACTCGCCGTCGACCCGAGCGCGAGCGAAACCCTGACGACGAAGATCTTCGAACAGGTCCCTGAACTCACCTTTTTGAGATCGGGCCAAAGGTGCCATCAACCAAAGCGTGGCTTCGGGGTCGACGTCGAGCACGCGGGCCAGGATCGAATCGCGACTTTGGGCGGTGATCGGTTGATCACACGTCGGGCAGTATCCCGTACCCACACGAGCGAAGAGCACGCGGAGGAAATCGTAGATCTCCGTGATCGTGCCGACCGTGCTGCGGGGGTTCGACCCCGTCGACTTTTGGCTGATCGAAATGGAAGGGCTCAATCCCGAAACGAAATCGACATCGGGTTTGGGCATTTGCCCCATGAACTGGCGCGCGTAGTTGCTCAGGCTCTCGACATAACGGCGCTGGCCTTCGGCGTAGAGCGTATCGAACGCGAGCGAACTTTTGCCGCTGCCTGAGACACCGCTGAAGCAGATCAGTTGGCCGCGAGGGAGCGTGAGGCTAACGTCACGAAGGTTATGCTCTCGGGCACCCTTGACCGTAATTTCCGTCGTCATGCGGCTGACACAAATCCGTTCGAGTTAGTTCTTGCGTTCACGGTTACGGTCGGAAGATCGATACCAGCCGCTCAATACGAGCCGCCATGCGCGAGCATGCGGACTGTCGGCGGTCGGGGTCCGGTCGCTGGCGCTTACGCCTGGTATGGTTTGTTTTTCTCGTCACCTGCGTCATACCAGCCGCCATGCGCGAGCATGCGGACTGTCGGCGGTCGGGGTCCGGTCGCTGGCGCTTACG
>JBGTCJ010000525.1:0-3221 GCA_041748895.1 Pirellulaceae bacterium | reverse complement strand
CGCCAGCGAGCAGACGACTGAGATCGCTAAGTACTTGAGGCATTCGCACGATCGCGATCGCCGTCGCGAAGGCGAGGCAGAGCGACGCGATGACTAGGCACCCACGAGTCAGCACGGGACTCAACCAACGGTGGAGCGTCGTGATCCAGCGGTCGGGGTAAATGCCCGGACAGCGAATGGCCAGAGGGTGCGTGTACCATGGCGGCGGAGACTGAATGTCGGCTGCACTCGGTTTCGGGACTGCTCCGGCTCCTGAGCGTGGCTCCGTATGGTTAGGATCGACGACCAACAACCGCTGCCGCGCGGCCTGCGCCGCGAACTGAAGCAGTGACCGCGGCGTGAGGTGACCCGCGGCGATCTCACCGCTGTGCCTCGAACGAGAAACGATTTCGCCGATCTCGGCGAGGCCTCGGTGACCATCGAACAAGCGAAGGATTGACCATTCGTGATCGGTGAAGTGAAAGAATTGCCGGCTCAAGGGATCCTTGACGACCCAAATCCTCCCGTCACGCGTGAGGATGCTCTGCGATTGCAAATCCGCGCGAAGCCCCGGACGCCCGACACCTGGACGGCTCATGGTGAGGGCGCTGCCTCAATGGCGATCCCCGTGTCGGCGATCCCCGTGTCGGCGCTCCCCGTGTCGGCGACCGCCCCTGGCGCGCCGTCGGCGGCGGTGGTGGGTTCGATCGTCAGCGTCATCCGCATCCCAGGTAGGATTTCGCCGCCTTCGTTTTCCAACTCGACCCACAAGCGAACTTCGCCGTTGACGGGGTTGATCTCGGGACTAACGAAGGTGATCGTGGCGGGACGAGTGATCGATTCTTGGGGTTTGATCTCAATCTCGGCTTGGATGCTCGCGAGACGGTTGCGATCGGGTGATCGCAGCCACTGCGCCGCCTCAAAGGGGACGAATCCCTCACCTCTCAATCGCTTGGTTCCGATGATCCTGGCAACGGTTTCGCCGATTTCGACCCAGTCACCCGATTGTCGTAACGTATGGACCACGACGCCATCGATCGGAGAGATTAGGCGGTGGCGTTCGACGACAATCTCTGCCAGTTCGGCGTCGTGACCCGCAGCGTCGGCCATTGCCCGTGAGATTCTTGCCGTTTGAATCGCTTGATCAACCGCAATTTGAGCGTATGCGATTTCGGTGGCCAAAATCGTTGCCGCCTCGGCCTCGGCCTTGACGTTGAGCGCGTCCCATTGATGTTCGAGAGTGGCCTGGCGCCGTTCGTACTCGCATCGCTGTAGCGCGAGTGTCAAACCATCGAGTTCGGATTGGGAGACGCTGTCCGCGAACCGCTCTCGGGCGAGATTCGCCCGATCACGCTCGTTGCGCGCGACCGCTTCGGCAGCTTCGGCGGCGCGAACGCGTAGGTCACTCTTCGCCTTGGCCTGCGCCAACTCGAGGGTCCAGCGGTGTTGGTCGGCGGCCTGTCGCGCACGATCGACGTGATTGCGAGCCAGTTCGACTTCGGCATGGCTATTGGCTTGCTCCTGGGCTACCGCGTGACGCGATTGGGCTCGCGCCAATTCCACCAACGCTTGTCGCGGGTCGAGGTTGCCCAGAACCTGCCCCTCGCGGACTTCCATCCCTTCGTACGCTTCCCAGATCTGCAGCACGCCACGATCTCGCGACGGCACTTCGACTTGATCGATGACTGTTACAATCGCATCGCGAATGATTAGCCGATCGGCCGCCGATGACGGGTCGAGCGCCGTGGTGTAAAGCGTCAGAACGATCGCCGCAAGGATGTGTCGATTCACTCTAACCAGCTCCCGGTACGATACCACTGAATCAGCTTTCGGAACCAAACCAAGATTCGCGGACGCTTGCCGCAATCCAGGTAACCGTCGAGCGATGCCCCAGCCAGAGCGTTGCGATCGATCTCGGTGATCGGGTTTTCTACGCGATCCCTGTTGGCATCAGTCGATGATCGCAGCGAGTGACCGGAATGGACCAGCGGCACTCGCATCCGCAAGACCGAGCGGCCGGTGCGATTGATGGTGGCGACATGGTCAACATCCTTAACGTCTGCCCGGTAGGAAGCGTCGGGATGCGATCGCAAACGAACCTCAACCGCCAGTGGCCCGCGAAGGTCGTGCGCGAGGTAGCCGATATCGGCATCAGGCAACTCGAGTTCGGCATTCCAACCTCCGTCAGGCGAATAGATATCGAACAGGTGTTCACCGAACGCGACCGGCTTCATCGCGAGCGTTGGTTGCAAATCCCATCGCTGAACGACTCCGTCCAATGGACTAGCCAGATTCAATTCATCGCGTTGGCGCTGAAGTAGATCGCGGACGGTTTCGAGCGAGGCGATCTCAATTTTGAGAATGGCTTCATCGGCCGCCGAATCGGATTGGGAGAGGGGCCGATTGGCCTCGCCGCCTCGCGTCGTGTCCGATCGTCGTCCACGGGTGGCCTGCAGCGCGGCCAACCTCGTGCGAGCCGTGGCCAGGTCCCCAAGGGTGCGTTGGAACTCGGTTTCCAGAGAATTGCTGCTCAGTTTGGCAAGCAGTTGGCCCCGCCGCACCGTCTCTCCGTCATCGACGAGTATCTGATCGATCACGGCCGGCGCGGGGGCGAAAACGCGAACCTGTTGCGCGGCGACCACGTGTCCCTCCACAGGTAGACGAAGCGTAATGGGCCAAAACGCCAGGACCGATGCGGTCACACCTGCGGCAACCAAGAGTGCGGTTCGTTGCTGCGTCCAAGGCATTCGCGACAGGCGCCTCCCTCGGCGACCTCCGAGGAGACCGAGGAGCACGAGCTCTGCCTCTTCACGCAGAGCGTCCAAACGATACTCGGGCAAACGGACGTGGGTGTCCGCGTCCAATCGTTGGAGCGTGAACTGCTCGGCGATGATGACCACCACGGGGTCGGTCAAGGGGTGTTGAGGCCGCGAAGGAACGAGTTGGCAATCGATCGCGCGACACCCCGATTCGCTCAGGTAAGTTTCCAGTGGTTCGACGAGCGTTTCCTCAATCGTGGAAGGTTTGCCCACACGGTATTGAACGCGGCTCGAGTTCCCCCGCACGAAAGAGGTGGCCAGACGGATCAGCATCCGACCCTGTCCGATTTTGCGATCGACGATGGGATGGGTGGATGAGGCGACTTCCGTGCATCGCACCGGGTCGAAAACCAACAGGCTGACGCGATCGATGCCACAGGTGAACGCCATCGAAGCGGCCAGTAGATGAAGATTTTCCGGCAG